>JAYSTG010000429.1:0-9504 GCA_043719965.1 Saprospiraceae bacterium
AATAAAGGCAATGTTTCTTTACAATCACCCCAAACAGGTACTGTGGCCTTTACATTTTTATCGATTTCAGATGGGTCTATATCAAGATGGATGACTTTAGCCTGTTTGGCATATTTGTCCAATCTCCCAGTCACCCGATCATCGAATCGCATGCCAATAGCTAGGAGGACATCACATTGATTGGTCAATAGATTAGGGCCGTAGTTGCCATGCATCCCCAGCATACCGACAGCATTGGGATGATCTGTTGGGATAGCGCTCATTCCTAATATAGTCCAGGCAGCAGGTATACCAGATTTTTTTAGAAAAGCATCAAATTCTTTTTCTGCATTTCCAAGGATCACACCTTGTCCAAATATGATCAACGGCTTTTCAGCAGCATTTATTAATTCTGCTGCACGCTGAATATATTCTTTACGCACGATAGGTTTTGGTCGATAACTACGGATATGGTTACATTTTTCGTAACCCTTGAAATCAAATAATTGGAGTTGAGCATTTTTAGTGATATCTATAATCACTGGCCCTGGGCGTCCACTTTTTGCAATGTAAAATGCTTTGGCCAATACAGATGGGATTTCAACGGCATCCGTGATCTGGTAGTTCCATTTTGTAATCGGAGTAGTGATATTGATCACATCTGTTTCCTGGAATGCATCAGTGCCTAAAAGATGAGCAAAGACCTGGCCTGTAATACAAACTAGAGGTGTACTATCTATCATGGCATCCGCTAATCCCGTGACCAAATTGGTTGCACCAGGACCGGAAGTAGCAAATACGACACCTACGCGATCGCTGGAACGTGCAAAACCTTGTGCTGCATGAATGGCCCCTTGCTCATGTCTTACCAAAATATGCTCTAGACGATCAGCGAAATGATATAATGCATCGTAAATAGGCATAATAGCTCCTCCCGGATACCCAAATATGATATCAGTGCCTTCTGAGACTAAACAACGCAGGATAGCTTCAGAACCACTTATTGGTTTCTGACCATCAGCTTCTATATTTTTAGTTTCTTTCTCCTGGGTTAATGTAGACATATTAAAAATTTTTGTAATATAAGGAGATTTTATTAATGATGGAACTGATCGGTTACACAACCTTCACTTGCAGAGGAGACCGTCATAGCATATTTTTTCAAAATGCCAGAAGTTGCTTTTAGTGCAGGCTTGGACCATAGACGATGTCGCGCAGCCAATTCTTCTTCACTCAATAATACATCCATAGTATTATTTTTTATATCCAAGCGGATGATATCGCCCTTTTTTACCATAGCAATATTGCCTCCATCCTGAGCTTCAGGAGTTACATGTCCTATCACGAAACCATGAGTGCCACCACTAAATCGACCATCGGTTATGAGAGCCACTTTGTCTCCTAATCCAGCCCCCATGAGTGCACTGGTTGGTTTGAGCATTTCTGGCATGCCTGGAGCACCTTTGGGGCCACAATAACGTATGACAATCACTTCGCCTGGGTTTATTTTTTGATCTATAATGGCTTGATTTAAATCTTGCTCTGAGTCAAATACATTTGCCGGGCCTTCAAAAAATTCACCCTCTTTGCCGGTGATTTTAGCAACAGCACCCTGAGTAGCTAGGTTGCCGTATAAGATTTGAAGATGGCCCGTAGATTTGATAGGATTATTAAATGGTCTAATGATTTCTTGATGTATAGGCAATGATGGAATAGTAGAAAGATTTTCTTTAATTGTTTTTCCTGTTACGGTGAGACAATCACCATGCAATCGGCCTGCTTCGAGCAACATTTTCATGACTGCTGGAGTACCTCCAATCTCATGAAGATCTTGCATTACATATTTACCACTTGGTTTGAGATCCGCTAAGAAAGGCGTACGATTACTTATCTTTTGAAAATCATCAATGGTCAAGGTTACTCCTGCCGCTTTGGCCATAGCTATCAAATGAAGTACTGCATTGGTGGATCCACCCAAAATCATGATCAAGGTGATAGCATTTTCGAATGCTTCTAGCGTGAGTATATCTCTTGGTTTAATATCTTGCTGTAGTAATTGGTGAATGGTAGCAGCTATCTTATCACTTTCTAATTGTTTAGCATCTGATGCTGCTGGATTGGATGAATTAAAAGGCAAGGCCATGCCCATAGCCTCTATCGCTGAAGACATCGTATTGGCAGTATACATTCCTCCGCAAGCTCCAAATGATGGCACTGCCCGATGTATCACTTCCTGATATTCTGTTTCCGTAATCTTACCATTCACTTTTTGTCCAAGCGCTTCGAAAGCAGAGACGACATCAAGTTTATTTCCATTATATAGACCAGGAGCTACTGTCCCTCCATAGACCAATAAAGCGGGTCTATTGAGTCTAGATATCGCCATCATAGCGCCAGGCATGTTTTTATCGCAACCTACCACAGTGATCAATCCATCGTACCACTGCGCTGAAACTACGGTCTCTATGGAATCTGCTATGATATCTCGAGAGGGTAAAGAATACCTCATTCCGTCCGTGCCCATTGATATTCCATCACTGACTCCTATGGTATGGAAGACTAAACCGATAAGCCCTTGTTTATTTACTTCCTGACGAATATTTATTGCCAAGCCATTAAGATGCATATTACATGGATTTCCTTCCCATCCTGTACTGGCTATACCTACTTGAGCTTTTTTCATGTCTCCATCCGAGAGCCCTATAGCATGCAACATAGCTTGTGCCGCCGGTTGTGAAGGATCTTGAGTGACATGTTTACTGAATTTATTTAAGTCCATTTTTGATACTAATAATTGAATCGATCCCAATATTGAAGTATTCAGGCTCTCAACAAAATAAATGACGATATTTCAAGATCCACAATTAGTGACTTCTACGATCGCAAAAACCAGATAACCTTATCCTGATTAATTGTAAAATCAAAAAAAATCTTTTGGAATTGTGATGCCAACCCAAAACCATACATTATATGCTTAACACCCCTAGTAATCCCTTTAATAAGTCCGTTCCAATACAAACCAACTAAAAGCACGAAGATTGATTTTAACCATGGTGTCCTCCAATAAAGGGTCTAGCTTTCGCCATGCTCGTTCAAGATGAAGCCGAGCATATTTTTCACTTAAGTAGATTGCGTTATATTTTTCTATGAGTGCAATCGCTTTAGCTAGTTCTTTTAATTTTGCCGTTTTACTTTTTACTATTTTCCAAAGCTTTAGCCTGTCTTTGGAAGGCATGATGCTCAGTGCTAATGCCACAGGATAGGTGATCTTACCCGCAGTGAGGTCTTCTGCTTTCATCTTGAGATCATCTTTAAATCCCTTAAGATTGAGTACATCATCAATGATCTGAAAGGAAATGCCTAAAGCTTCAAAAAACACTCCTAAGGCTTGGATTTGTTGTTCGGTTCCATCACCCAATAATCCCCCGATTTTAGCCAAGTAACTTGCGGGTGCAGCTGACTTCAGCCGATGAATTGAAATAACCCGTTTTGGTAAAAGTCGAGCATAAGCATCATCCTTTAGTGCTTTTGGCATCATATAATCGAGACCATAGATATCCAAGGCTTGCCCACTATGCGATGCTCGCATGGCTTCAAAATACCAATTATAGATCTGTACTTTTTTCCAATCGGGTTGCTCGGTATGATAGATGCAGTATTGACCTAAAAAATAAGCTGCTGTGCCACTATTGATTGCTAAGGGCTCGCCATGTACCATGTGAGCAGCAGGTCCTCCTCTTCTGATCGAAGATTTATCTTGCACATCATCCACCATTAATGAACCCACATGTAATAATTCAGGCAAGGCTAACCATTCAATATTTTTCTGAGAAGTGCCACCTACAGCGTCGCAACATGCAATAGTGGAATATGATCTCCAACCTTTGCCGCCACGATCGGCAATTTCACGAATAGGTCTTATTAGCTTTTGATTATGAATTTTAGAATCTAAGTTTTTGATCAGATGAGCGTTGCCTTTTTTAGAAACTAACTCTTCCATTTGTTCACTATTTGGGCTGTAGGGCAGGAGCCTCTTTACGGATTCCAATGTAGTTTTGGATACGGTTTTTAGAAATCCGGGTAAAGTTTCGGTAATATATCCATGTCTTTCTAAATAAGCCTTACCTGTAATCTTTTTTCTTTTATGTGTGCCTGTGATATTTAATCTCCCTTCCCAAAAAGCCGCTTTAGAAATCACAGTTCCGAATTCCTGATTTTCGAAAGCAGCAATAATATCCAGATCCAGTTTGAAAGTTTCGGAAACGATCTTCCATCGGGTAGGGTAGGAATTAAAAGTACGTGTACTGGTCCATTTTGGTCCATAGGATTCAAACTTAAAATCTTTTGTCTTATGTTTTTGGCCATTCGGGTCCACCATGATCAAATAGGTATCCTTGTCTTTGGATTGTTTGGTAGTATGTACATCATACACAGAAAGTTGATAGCCATGATCCAATTGGATACCTATCCAGTTCCATGCTACTTTTTTCTTTGTAATTGATTTTTTAGATTCCGGTCTGGCTCCAAATTCATGATCATACCATCCTGTACTACCAGGTGCTATGATGTGCTCCTCTTTTTTAATTATAATTTTCCCTTGAACTTTGCAATCAGGAATAAAATAATAAAACATGTCTTCCACAGCGGAGTTATAAATTACTCCATCTTCGCCGTGTCGTACCGGTTTGATTTTTGGAATGAAATTCAAATCAATACGAATACCTTGCCGTTCATCAAATAGTTGTAATTGATAACTTTCGTCTGCATTTTTTTTATACACTTGCCCATCATAATCCAAGTGCAGGACATGCCAGGGTATACTAGGAGTGCCTTTCAACAATTCGTCGGGAAAGGGTACAACTCCTTTTTTCAACATTTCTGTAATCGCCTTACGAATAAAAGGGTCTTTATTGCCTTGCCCACTCTTAAATTGTTTAAGCCCTATTTGTGGAGCTCTATGATCGACTAGGGACTTGGTACAGTAAAGATTCTGATCTAGATCGGAAAGAGCCCAGACCACGGAATGTGAGTAATCATATTCTCCTTTTTTCTTATCCAGCGCGATGGCGTGTCTGAAGAATGATGTAAACAATGCAAATTGTCGATTGTCTTTCGATGTGAGATGTGCATGTAAATACCACCATTCAGTGGTCGAAGATTTGTGCGGTAGGTCATGTAGAGCAAGATTGATGTCGCCTTCTCCAGGCCAATCTGGCATTCGGCTTAAATCTCTTGATGGTGCAAGAGTAACTACTTTGGTCATGGGCATTTAAGGATTCCTTAGGACACAAAAGTAGAAAATATATTACAATTTTATATTATACGTTAAATCTGAAATGCATGACATCACCATCCTGGACGATATATTCCTTGCCCTGAACCATGAGTCTACCGGCTTCTTTTGCTGCCAATTCTGAACCATATTTGATGTAGTCGTGATATCCAATCACCTCAGCCCGTATAAATCCTTTTTCAAAATCCGTATGAATTACTCCTGCAGCTTTAGGAGCAGTGTCCCCTACATGGATCGTCCAAGCTCGCACTTCTTTTTCTCCTGCTGTAAAGTAGGTTATGAGGCTTAGAAGTTTATAACAGGATCTTATGACTTTGTTTACACCTGGTTCGTCGAGACCTATGGCTTCTAAATATTCCATGCGTTCCTCCTTGGTTTCTAATTGAGCGATCTCTGCTTCTATTGCCGCGCTGATTAAAATCACTTCAGCCTGAGCATGTGGTCCAGCAACTTTATTTTCAGCTTCTATCACTTGAATCAATGCCTGGGTATGTTTATTGCCTGATTGTACCGAATCTTCTTCAACATTGCATACATAGACTATGGGTTTACCAGTCAATAGAAACAGTTCATCTATTAAGTGTTGTTCTTTAGGTTCACAAGGAAATAGTCGAGCGGCTTTTCCGATTTCAAGATGTTTCTTTAGCTCTTGTGCTAGTTCCAATTGGCGAGCCTCATCTTTGTTAGACCCTTTAATTTGTTTTTTTAATCGATCTATCCTTTTATCTAAAGTTTCCATATCCTTAAATAATAGTTCCATATCGATGATTTCTTTATCTCGTACTGGATCGATAGAGCCATCTACATGGACCACATTATCATCTTCAAAGCAGCGTACAACATGGACTATAGCTTCCACTTCACGAATGGTTGCTAAGAATTGGTTACCAAGACCTTCTCCTTGACTTGCGCCTTTGATCAATCCTGCAATGTCTACGATCTCAATGGAGTTTGGTATTACTTTAAGTGGCTTGACCAAGTCGGCTATCGCATCTAGGCGAGGATCAGGCACCACGATGATACCAAGATTAGGGTCTTTAGTGGCAAATGGGTAGTTGGCAGCTAATGCTTTGCCTGATGTCAATGCATTGAATAAAGTAGATTTTCCTACATTTGGCAATCCTACAATTCCTCCTCTTAAGGGCATACTCTTATATTTTTTGAGGTGCAAATGTACGTTTTTGTCCGATCAATGACTTCCGAATGCAATGATTGGTTAGCCTATCCTTGATCCAGCTCAAAATCATCTATATTTAGAACATAGTATTATAGGTATGAATCATCTTGCTCACCTTTTATTATCTGGGCCTAATCAAAATATCTTACTCGGTAATTTTATTACTGACTTTTTAACACCGGCTGAACAACGAGCATTGCCGTCCGCATTAAAAGAGGGTCTTCTACTGCATTTATATATCGATAACATGGTAGACTCAAACATTATTTTCAAAGAATCTATAGCTTTGATTCGAACTACTCAAGGCAAATATGCTCCTGTAGTTGCAGATATATTTTATGATTATTTATTAGTAGAATCGTGGGAAAAATATAATAACATATCTTTTTTTGCTTTCAAATCCAATGTATACAACGTACTATCTGATTACCTTGTTTGGAACTTACCGGAGAAAATTAATAAACGAATAGACCGTATGGTAACCGGTGACTTCCTTAGCGCTTATGAAACCAAGGATAATATGCCTGGGACATTCAGTTTTTTAAAAAAAAGGGCAAAATTTAAGAACGAATTCGATCATGCGATGACCGATTATATCACATTTTATGACCCATTGCAACTACAATTTGACCAAGTTTTTCCTATGATGATCGAGGCAGTCGAAGCCTATGGTATTACCCTTCAAAGTTTAAAGAGATTGTAAGCGCTCTGGATAATATTTTCTCCAATACAGAAGATTCAGAATTTAGTCCATTATAAATAAGGATATTGCCTAATCCCTGGGAAAATTTAATCTCTGGGGAAAATATAAAATAAGGGAAATAGAACTGCAGGCCAGCGCCTATTTCTGCAGAAAAATCATGAGGGGTGAGTTTGATCAAAGTGGCGAATTTTTTTGTCCTGGATTTATTTGAAATATCGTACGCATATTTTATTCCTCCGATCACAAATACTTTCATGTCCTTATAAGGCATTGAAGTAAACCGGATGTGCAAGGGAAGTTCCAGAAAAGTAGATTCAATCCTTCGATCAATCTCCGAGGTATGATCACGATATCGAATATTTCTATTTGCAAAAGAAAAAGTAGGGATGAATCTAAAATCGAAATGATCTCCAAACTTAATATTCGATATAATTCCCACAGAAAATCCAGGATTTTTAATGGATTCGGTGACCATCAAGCTATCCTGATTGATGAAAAAATTGGAGCGATATAGTTTATACGTAGACCGATTAAAACTCAGTGAAAGACCAAAATAATAGTTTTTACCGGCAAATTGCCGATAGTTATTTCCGGAATATTTATCCTGGGCCAAGGCCATACACCCTATACTCACGAGAAGGAAAGTGCTGATTATTTTTCTGATAGGTAGGCGGTACATATTCCGAAGCTGAATGGTTTGAACTTGATAAATTTAAATCCTGCAACTTCCAATTTATTAACAAATTCCATACCAGCTGGAAATGAGTGCATCGATTCGTGCAGGTAATGGTAGGCTTTGAAATCAAAAGAAAATAATTTGCCGATCACAGGTAGTATATAACGTGAATAGAAGTAAAATAATTGCTTCATGGGGAATTTCTCTACTTTACTGAATTCCAATACCAAAAAAGGTGATCCAGGTTTTAAAACTCTATGGATGTTAGTTAATC
Organism: Saprospiraceae bacterium; assembly: GCA_043719965.1. Lineage (GTDB taxonomy): Bacteria > Bacteroidota > Bacteroidia > Chitinophagales > Saprospiraceae > JADJLQ01. Next base: position 8,103 of record JAYSTG010000429.1, read on the forward strand.
CCAATTCAAGGTTTTCAAAATTACGGACTCCAAAGGCTACACAAGCTCCGTCAAAGCAGTTATCATCAAAATTTAATTGTTCTGAATCTCCTTGTACGAAGTCAATATTGAATCTATTTTTCTTCTTTTTAGCTATTTCAAGCATTTGGCTGGACAAGTCAAGCCCAGTGATTCTAGACGGGTTTAAGATTTCACCAGCCATGATCGCAAAATCCCCAGTACCGGTAGCAATATCCAAAAGATGCGTAATGGGATAAGCTTTGAGCATCGCTAAGGACTTCTTTCTCCAAGAGATATCTATCCCCAATGAAAGAAAACGGTTGAGGAAATCATAGGATGGGGCTATTCCATCAAACATATCTCTCACCTGCTGCTTTTTGGAGTGGTCATTAGCATACGGTTTGATCATAAAATAACCTATTAAAACTTCAAAAGTACACTACTTGATGAATGGGATATAACCAACCTTGATAAAGTTTATAAAAAATGATGAAAATAATCACATAATCAATAGATTAACAGTAAATTATAAATATAAATTTATTTTTAAATAATTATACTTTTCTGATATAAATTTCTTATTTTTGCAATCCTTTTTAAAAACCATATGGCGATAGATAAAATCATACCTGTTAATATCGAAGAAGAAATGAAAACAGCGTACATCGACTACTCGATGTCTGTCATCATTTCAAGAGCATTGCCCGATGTCCGTGACGGTCTGAAGCCAGTGCAACGAAGAGTCCTTTATGGCATGTCCGACTTAGGCTTAGACTACAATAAGCCTTTTAAAAAAACTGCTCGTATTGTCGGAGAGGTTTTGGGTAAATATCATCCTCATGGAGATTCATCCGTATACGAGGCAATGGTCAGGATGGGACAACCGTGGTCCCTCCGCTACCCATTAGTAGATAAACAAGGTAACTATGGGAGTATCGATGGTGACGGCCCTGCAGCCATGCGGTATACAGAAGGTAGGATGACAAGGCTAAGTTATGAGATGCTGGAGGACCTGGAAAAGGACACCGTTGACTTTAGACCTAATTTTGATGATTCTCTGCAAGAACCTACTGTTCTCCCTTCTAAAGCCCCCAATTTACTACTGAATGGGGCTTCAGGCATAGCAGTTGGTATGGCTACTAACATGCCTCCGCATAATCTCACTGAAGTCGTCAACGGTATATTTGCCCAGCTTGATAACCCCGAGATCACCATTCCAGAATTAATGGAACACATCAAAGGGCCTGATTTTCCTACAGGCGCTACGATTTACGGTACAGAAGGTATCAAAGAAGCTTATGAAACTGGAAGAGGTAGAGTAGTATTACGTGGTAAGACTGAGATCGATACGGTGCATGGCCATGAAGCTATAGTCATTACCGAAATACCTTATCAACTGACG
>JAYSTG010000430.1:0-3414 GCA_043719965.1 Saprospiraceae bacterium
AGAGGATTTATAGCCGAAAATGTATATGATATCACGAGGCATTATATAGCCATAGCGTATAGCATTACCGCCAATGATAATATCTGGTCGATAGTAGGAGCATGGTTACTCATCAATCGGTATACCTTGCCCGATTGGAGAGAATTTAAGGAATTGGATTCTAAAAGTATTCTAACCACTTATAGAGAAGGATTGAAAACACCTTATATTAAGTACTCTGTACCTGTGGACTTGGATCTGTTTGGAAAGGAACAATTGGGTGATCGATGGTATACAGAATTGGAAGCCATGCATAGGCCTGCTTCTATGGTATTGAGGGTCAATACGATCAAAGCTGACACTCCACAAGTGACTAATTATCTCGATAATATACTGGTGAATTATCAAGTATTGGGTAATAAAAAAGCAATCGTTGTAGATCAACGAATCAATCTTTTTTCCAGTCAGATCTTTAAAGATGGTTGGGTAGAGGTTCAAGATTATGCATCTCAACAAGTCAGCATTTTTGTCAATCCGCTACCAGGTGAGCGTATCATCGATGCTTGCGCTGGTGGCGGTGGCAAAGCTTTACATCTTGCCGCCTTAATGCAAAATAAAGGAAGGATTATTGCATTAGATGTTGAAGCCAATAAACTTGAAAACCTTAAAAAGCGAACCCGTAGAGCCAGCGCTCAAATCGTCGAAGCTCGATGGATAGAAAATAATAAGGTCATCAAAAGGCTAGAAGGTCAAGCAGATAAATTATTGTTGGATGTACCATGTAGTGGATCCGGTGTGCTCCGTCGAAATCCTGACGCCAAGTATCGTATCACCTCGGACTATGTAAAAAATCTGGTACAAGTGCAACAGGATATCCTTCTAAATTATAGCCGGATGGTCAAACCAGGAGGAGATTTAATATATGTAACCTGTAGTTTATTTCCCATTGAAAATGAAGGTCAAATTCAATCCTTTCTACAAGCCAATCCAAATTTTAAATTTGTGGAGGAGCAACAGTTGTGGCCTTCAGAGTTTGGGTATGATGGATTTTATATGGCCAAATTGAGACGAATAAATACCTAAATAGCCGATCCTCTCATATTATTTTTTACCTTTACATCCCGTGGTAAAAGAAACACACAGTATGACTAAATATGTATTTATTACGGGAGGTGTAACTTCTTCATTGGGCAAAGGAATCATTGCTGCATCGTTGGCAAAATTATTGCAATCCAGAGGCTTCAGAGTTACTATCCAAAAATTTGATCCATACATTAATGTCGACCCGGGTACTTTAAACCCATACGAACATGGAGAATGTTATGTGACGGTAGACGGTGCAGAGACCGATCTTGATCTCGGACACTACGAAAGATTCTTAAACATTCCAACCTCCCAAGCCAATAATGTGACGACTGGAAGAATCTACCAGACTGTGATCGATAGAGAAAGAGCAGGTGATTTTTTGGGAAAAACGGTGCAAGTCATTCCACACATCACAGATGAAATCAAACGAAGAATAAAACTCAATGCGGAAAAAGGGGATTTTGATATCATTATTACTGAAATTGGTGGGACGGTCGGTGATATTGAGTCATTGCCCTATTTGGAAGCTATAAGACAATTAAGACATGAATTGAATGGGCACGATACTGTATTATTGCATCTCACCCTTATCCCTTATTTGTCAGCAGCTAAAGAATTAAAAACGAAACCCACCCAACATAGTGTCAAAGAATTATTGACCACTGGTATTCAACCCGATGTTTTGGTCTGCCGTACTGAACATCATATCAATAAAGAGATAAGGCAGAAGCTAGCTTTATTTTGTAATGTGGATAAAAACTCAGTCATTGAAGCCATTGACGCAGAATCTATCTATGATGTGCCGATGCTCATGCTCAAAGAAGGCCTCGATAAAATCGTCATTAATAAACTTCATTTAAAATCGAAGCACGAACCTGAACTGGAGGCTTGGAAAAAATTTCTTACTAAACTTAAGCATCCAATTCGGGAGGTCAATATTGGTTTGATAGGTAAATATAATGAGCTGCAAGATGCTTATAAATCGATCTATGAGGCCTTTGTGCATGCCGGAGCTATCAACGAATGCAAAGTGAATGTAGAAGCTATTCATTCCGAATCATTGGAATCTATGGATAAAATGCCTGGAGGATTAAAACATTTAGATGGGATATTGATTGCACCGGGATTTGGAGAGCGAGGTATCGAAGGAAAGTATAAAGCTATAGAATATGCACGTACGAATAGTATTCCCTTTTTTGGTATTTGTCTGGGATTGCAATCGGCAGTAGTGGAGTTTGCCCGCAATGTATTAGGGCTTAAAGATGCTGCCTCTACCGAAGTAAATGCTAAAACAAAAAACCCTGTAATCGATTTGATGAATGAACAAAAATCTATTACTGCTAAAGGAGGCACTATGAGATTGGGTTCATTCGATTGTAAAATCAAAAAAGATAGTAAAGCATTTAAAATTTATAATGCTGACCTTATTCATGAACGCCATCGACATCGATGGGAGTTTAATAACAAATATTTGGAGTTATTTGAGGCACATGGATTCAGAGCTTCAGGTATCAATCCTTCTTCCAAACTGGTGGAGATCATGGAGCTCAAAAATCACCCGTTTTTTATTGGAGTGCAGTTTCATCCAGAATTACAAAGTACGGTAGAAAATCCTCATCCGATATTTGTAGCTTTTATCAAAGCAGCTATGGATCATAAAATGAAAGAATAAGCGATTAATACTCTTTCTTTTTATTCGACCTTGCTTACCACATCTACTGACTTATCTTTAAATTTTAAATCAATAATTTATGAAAGCTTTCTTCAAGGGCATTATTTTATTATGTTCTAATCTCATTTACAATCCAATTGCTTCGGCCCAAACCGATCTCACAATCCAAGATATCATCAATAAAATAAAGTCAAGTGTGAACTGCGAATGGGCAGATCAGACAGTAGACAACGTAAAAGCAGGTGATGCAAGCCTCAAAGTAACGGGCATTGTTACCACGTTTATGGCTACTTTGGAAGTATTGAGAAAAGCAAAGGCTAAAGAGTGTAATTTTATTATAACGCACGAACCCACTTTTTATAGCCACACCGATGATCTAAACTTGCATAAGGACGATCCTATCCAAATAGCTAAGTTGAAATACATCCAGGACAATGGATTGGTGGTATGGCGATTTCATGACCATCTTCACCGGACCAAACCTGACCAGGTTTACGAAGGGGTATTGGCTATGTTAGGTTGGAATAACTTTCCTATGAATTCATATCACATCTATGATATTCCTGATAAATCTTTGAAGAGCATTGTTTCAGAGATAGAGAAAAAAATGAAGGCAAAGACCGTTCGTGTCATTGGAAATCCGAAAATTGTGATTTCAAAAGTGGGATTGGTATTAG
>JAYSTG010000044.1:0-2249 GCA_043719965.1 Saprospiraceae bacterium
CCAAACCTGTTTCACCTATTGTGGAGGCTATAACTTCGACTCCACCTGCGGTAAGTACACCTATAGAAGTAAAAAAGCCTGAATTGATCTCAAAATCAAAGGTGAAGAAAAAAGTAAGTGCTCCATCTTCTGGTATTGCTATCTCTGTGGCTAAAGCAATTCCTACACCGGTCGTAGCGCCTGCTTCTAATTTAAGTTCAACGAGTCCTAAACCCCAAACAGATTGGAAGGCTGCTGCTTTGGCTTTCGGGAAAAAAGTAAAACAGGATGACCATCAAATTGTGGAAGGTATAGGGCCAAAAATAGATGGCCTGCTGAAGAAAAGTAAAATCACCACTTGGGTACAACTTTCTAATACCCCTATAAGAGACATTCAGACTATTTTGGATGCCGGTGGCAACAAATTCAGTTTGGCTGATCCTGCCTCTTGGCCTTCACAGGCAATGTTGGCAGCAATGGGGGAATGGAATGAACTTAAAAAACTCCAGGATAAGCTTAACGCAGGAAGGGTTAAAAAGAAAAAATCAGAATCCAAATCATTGGCGACGAAGCCAGGAAGTGTATCCAAACCCACGAAAAAGCCAGACTCAAAAGTTGTGAAAAAAACACTAGCTCCTAAATCAGTGGTGGCGAAAGATGTCATAAAGAAACTCAAACCCAGAGCGGTAGCTCCAATCAAAATCATGGCTTTTGATGCAGCGAAAGCCCTTCAAAGATATGGCACAAAGGTAAAACAGGATGATCTTAAAATAGTAGAAGGAATAGGTCCAAAAATCGAGAAGCTTCTAAATAAAGCCAATATCCAAACTTGGAGACAACTTGGTAATGCAGAGACAAAAAACATTCAAGCCATTCTCGACAAGGCAGGAAGCCATTTCACTTTGGCAGATCCGAAAACCTGGGCTAAACAATCCTTATTAGCTGCTGAAAGTAAATGGACGAGTTTAAAATCAATGCAAGATAAATTGAAAGGCGGGAAATAAACGAAAGGAGAATTTAATTTTTTTACTATTCAAATGGCTCAATATCAAATAGATATTGGGCTATTTGATTATTGGTAATAATTAAACGAAGCCCAAATTACCACTTGTCCTAAAATCAAAAAAGCCTATGACTTTTCACAGGCTTTCATGAAAAAAAAACGAATTTTACAATTAAAACCAAAACTTACACGCCTCAAATATAATACATATTATATTAAGATTATATATGTATATGCCTTTTTTATAGACATTTTTAAACATTTTTATTATTTAATGTATTATATATTATATATCAATAATATATACATTATTTAATATTTATAATCATTAATTATTAAAATATACTTATTTACATATTAAGAATAAATATAATATGTATTATATTTGAACCCAGAGTAAGTGATTACTTAGTTTTAGTTTTTAATGGGGAAGCCGGTTTCAACCGGCTTTTTTAATTTATTCAAGTTATCCAAATTTCAATTCAGGTTGATCGTTGAATATCCTCTGTTGGATTCGAGGAAAATTTTATATTTTACTTTCCTAACCAACTTATACAAACTCATTCGATGAATAATTTTGCTGTTTTGCTCTATGTTATTGTCAGCGTACTAGTCACAGGTTTTGCGCTATACTATTTTTTAAAAGTATTGATCAAATCTAAAGCACAAGGTGCAGGCGGCTTAGGAGGTTGGGGGTCGAAAATTGGGTTGGTATTAGCAATGGCAGGTAATGCCATAGGCTTAGGTAATTTTTTAAGATTCCCAGTTCAGGCCATTAATAATGGAGGAGGTGCCTTTATTATCCCATATTTAGTCTGTTTTGTATTAATCGGTATTCCATTATTATTTGTCGAGTGGTCTATGGGTCGGTTTGCTGGAATACCATCTCCAGGTAGAGGTACAGGGGATCATAATATTCCTTTTATACTTCAAAGGATGTCCGTTGCTCGATGGATAAAATATGCTGGGGTGTTTGGTATATTTATTAATGTTGCTGTAGCCGGGTATTACTGTTATATAGAATCTTGGACTTTGGCTTATGCCTATCATTCCTTAAAGGGATCATTTCAGGGCTTAAGTCAAGTAGAAGTGGGCAATTTTTTTGACAACTATACGACTTATTTTAGTCCTGGCGGTGGAGGTAGCTATGAAGCTATTTGGTTTTATCTGATTTGTGTAGGCATTAATGTTTATTTTTTGTCTCGAGGACTGAAGGGTGGAATCGAATTAGTGGCTAAAATCGGTATGCCTTTATTAATACTGTTCG
>JAYSTG010000431.1:0-9468 GCA_043719965.1 Saprospiraceae bacterium
CATATTGACTTTTGTAGTTTGGGGCTTTTTTGGCCCGCAAATTAACGGTGAATCGAGTTGGGTGTATGGCTTAATTAATGCGGTTGTATAGCAATCGAAAGATTGCAAAGCGACTTCAGTCGCTGTAGTAACAAAGCAACTGTAGTCGCTTAACAAAACAACTGTAGTCGCCGCTACAGGATTTGAGTATTTAAGCGATTGACTGGCGTGACGCCGAGAGAGTTTAGAAAATAGTCTGTAGCAGCGACTTCAGTCGCTGTAATTAAATGCGACTGAAGTCGCCGCTACAGGTACTCGTTTTTCTCCGAAAAATGTTCAACGATAAAGTTTTGAAAAATATTACTTTTTACCAATAGTGTAGTAAACGCAAGTCGTCAAAAAATTCCTCAAATAAGGAAGCCGATTCACTAGACCGAATTGTTTCTTCACTTTCATCTTAAACTTTAATTCGTAGATCGGATTGAATAAATAAAAAATGCTATTAAGTATGGTATAGCCTTCGGCATGCACGATTCGTTCAAATCGTTCTATGGAGATTCCTTTGGTCTTTATTTCTAATAGTTCCTTGATCACTGTAGGGCTTTCACCACCCGCTTGTAGCATCCAGGAAAATAGGGGAACAGGTAACAAATGGAAATACGGAAGTTTTGAAAGTTTGCTTTGGCAGATTTGTTGATGCCCCCCGAAAGGCATTTGCCAAGGGGGAAAACCAAAAAATATCGCACCATCTAGTTTTAAAAAATCGCCTAATTTTTTGATCAATTGTGCTTGATTAGGGATATGTTCTATCACATCTTTGAGCAATATGAGATCGTATCTTTCTTCCTCTGTGGGTATAGGAACATTGTAAATATCGGCACAGATAAAACGGATTCGTCCCTGATCCATAGCATCTTTCATCATCGTCCGTGCAAACTCCAGTCTATTATCAAATAATTCGATACCGGTACATTGGTGCCCTAATTCTACAAAAGCTTTTAATACACCCGCTTCGGCACAGCCTATCTCCAATACATTAAGTTTCTTACCAGCCAGTCTTCCCTCCAATACAAAAGGAATAATATAGTTCTTGGAATTGAGATATTGAAAATCGAAATAAGTCTGGGTATCCTGATGAAAATCATACATGGCGTAAATTTACAAATAATTGATAGTTTCAAAAGACGATGGTAAAAGAGGTTTGTGATTACATCTTGCGACTGTTGATAAGAGAGAAAGTTGAAATATTACCCGATAAAAATCTGCTAACATATCCTAGGCAAGGAACATATTCTATAGTAGGTTTCGATCCTTGTTGGAGCGCTTTATTAGGAGTTATGCTTATGGACCATTGCGATCAAAAGAAGCTATACGCCCAAGGAAGTATAGACATTCTCCTTCAGTTTTTGAGGCTTTCAGAGGCAAATCCTGTAAGATTTTTTTAAACGATCACTCCCACAAACCGACCTTTCCCTACGAAAAATGAGATTTTGTCTCGGAAAAATATTAAAACTATTTTTAGAAAAGTATATATATTATGGAAATTAATTATATATTTGTACCGTCTGGAATCTATTTTTTGGTTCGAGACGCAAATAAATTTATTCAATAACTCTAGAATTTAGAAACTCATGGCAACTAAAAAAGTAGCAAAAAAAGCAGCTCCTAAAAAAGCAGCAGCGAAAAAAGCAGCTCCTAAAAAAGCTGTTGCAAAAAAAGCAGCGAAACCTGCAAAAAAGGTAGTAGCAAAAAAAGCAGCTCCTAAAAAAGCAGCTAAGAAAAAATCTGCTCGTAAACCTTCAGCAGCTTTTATGAAACCTCTTACGCTTAGCCCTGCATTAGCAGCGGTGATCGGCGCTAAACCAGTACCTCGTACAGAGATCGTAAAGCAACTGTGGGTGTACATCAAGAAGAACAAACTTCAAGATGCTAAAAACAAACGTATGATCAATGCTGATGCTAAATTGAAACCAGTATTTGCTGGCAAAGCTCAGGTATCTATGTTTGATATGGCCAAATTGATCTCTAAGCACGTAAGCTAGTATCGGAACTATTCCGAATAGATATTTTTTAAACTGCCGTCTAGTTATATACTGGACGGCAGTTTTTTTTTGAGAGGATATATCACTTCAACTTTAAGAGGTAAGACCGCGATGCACTCATACTGAATACCCCAAAGCCGTTTTTTACGTTGGTGTATAAAATGACTGGCTCAGAAAATGGGTCGTCTTGGGCACGACTGTATCGTGTGATGGAAAGACGATATAGGTATAAAGACTCGTTCAAAGAATGCAAAGTAAATTCAGCGGTTGGATATTTTTGTAATGTATTATTAATTGCATACTCATGTACATTCCAACTCGATTTTTTCCCATCAAAAGACTCATCCGATAAGTAATCATCAATACTTTTGAAATCATAAGAGATTAAGTGGATCATGTCTTCACGCTTTAAAAGTGTATCTTTAAATATTCCGCTTGCGGCATAAAAGTTTTTTTCACCCAATGGATCTGTAAAATTTAAAGTGAATTCATTAAACAGATCTGTATTTAAGGGCTCATTTGGAACCGCTACAGGAACTTTAGCCCTATAAGTCATGTTTTCTATCAAAACAGCCCTAGGCATGGATGAAGTAGCTTCAATAGACTCAAATCCCGGAGCAGAAGCCTTTATGGTATAAGTTGTATTGGCTTCGTAGGTTAAAGGAGTAGATAGAGAAGCTTTATAATAAGACTTTACCTGGTCTTTAGGAACAAATGATGTAAGGAATACATTATTTTTATATAAATCTATTCTAGCGTTGCTCACGGTGTCCCCACTGATATATGTATTGATACGAAACCGAGTTCTATCATTGGGAATAAAAAATATAGTATCAACTGACACCACCGGATATTTGGAATTGTCCAAGATAGGCCGAGTACGACTCAAGTATACGTTTAAATTACTCGAGCCTTCCTGAAAATTACTGATCAGTACTAGTCGAGAGGAAGGCACTTCAATATCTATTTCCACCACAGGTGTGAAAAAATCAACTCCACAAGATGGTAAGAGTATGGCCATACAAAACAAAAAAAGCCTTTTCATAAAATTAAAATTTAAAACTATACATGACATGTGGAATTATAGGAAACAAACTGAATTGTTTGAATACTTTTATATAATCTTTTTTTCCATCGATGATTACTTCTTTATTCCCGACAGTTAAAAACAAAGGATTGGCATGATTATAGGCATTATAAGCACCAAAGGACCAGGTACGAGTATGGCGTTTCTTTTGTTTAGTAAACTCCATATTGATATCCATACGGTGATATGCCGGCATTCTGTAATTGTTTTTTCCATCGATGATTTCATAATTAGCTAAATATTGGTGCGGAGATCCATTGATAAATTGATCCGGGGCCAAGAGCCAGGGAGCTTCGAATGAAGAGGTGGGCAAGGATACCGAATTGCCAGTACCATATTGCCAGGAACCAGAAAGACTGAAACGGGATGAAAATTTATGCGAAACTAAAACTTCGATATCATGTCTGCGATCATATTTGTAAGGATACTTAAGTCCAAGATTAAGGTCATTAAATTGCCTATAGTTCCAAGATAAGGTGTATCCTATCCATCCTGTCGTCCTGCCTTTTTTCTTTTGAAGCAACCATTCTGTACCGTAGGAGTAGCCATCACCTTGGGTGATCTTATCTTGCCAATTTTGATTATAACCAAGTAGGCTAGCTCCATCTTTATACGAGACCACATGTTTCATTTTTTTGTAATACCCCTCAAGGGTGAATTCATAGTTTGTAGCAATAGTCTTAGCTAATCCTACTGCCCCTTGCCAGGAATTTTGAGGCATTATGCGCTTAGTAGAAGGTACCCACAGATCTGTAGGCAAGCCTATACGCTCATTGGTGAGCAGATTGATATATTGTTGCATGGTAGCAAAGGAAGCTTTTAGCGCAGTCGTAGTATTCAATCCATATTGGAGGCCTATTCGGGGTTGGATGGATGAATACCATTTCTGTTCGACTCCAAAAGCAGACGCATGCAATCCTAGATTTGCTTTAAGCGCTCCAAATTGAATTTCATTTTCAATATAAATATAAGGCTCTATCGCTTTTAAAATTTGAGTTCCTAATAGTGTATCGATTTTAATATCCGGAGTTGAAATTTTTACTTGAAAAGCTCCAGGAGTATATCGATGCCATGTCGTCCCGATACCGGTGCGAATGCGATAAGTGGGGTTGACGATATAATCAATATCTGCCTTGGCCGACCAGTCTCTAATGCCTGAAAGGTATTTAGCTAAATTATTTTCAATGACCGGATTATTCGTAATATTATTCACACGTTTAGATTCCGATTTAGCGCCAATATCTACATTGTACTTACTATAAGTGACGGTAGTATTGGCAAAAAGTTTGGGATGGATCATCCAATTCCATCGAAAAGCCGAAGTAATATTACCCCATTGCAAGCCACCATCGGTTTTGTCATAGGTAGTACGATTGTTTAAATATTCATCGTACCTGGCCTTAAAAACATCCAATCCATTATAAGCGCTGAGGAAGATACGATGTCTGTCATTGATTTTATAATTGATTTTTGCATTGAGATCATAAAAGTGAGCGTCGATACCGACGCCGATTTGAGTCGTTTTATTTTCATTGGCCTTTTTAACAGATGAAGTAATAAATGGGCTTGCAATGAGGTCCAGGTAGGTGCGTCTACCCGATACTAAAAAAGAAATTTTTTCTTTCCAGATCGGACCCTCCAGTGTAAGTCGGGACGAAATCAGTCCTATGCCACCTTCTCCATGAAACTCCTTCGCATTGCCTTCTTTCATATCGATCTCTATTACAGAAGAAAGCCTACCTCCATGCCTGGCCGGAAATCCTCCCGTTGTCAGCGTCACATTTTTGATGGCGTCTCCATTAAAAACCGAAAAAAATCCACCGATATGTGATACGTTGTATACCGGTACTCCGTCCAATAAGATTAAGTTTTGATCTGGGCTACCTCCGCGGATATAAAGCCCATTTTGCCCTTCAGTACCACCTTGTACACCGGGTAATAATTGTAATACTTTAAGGACATCCACCTCACCAAGCAAAGCCGGGGTTTTTTTTATTTGATCGATGGGAACGGTCACTTGACTCATCTGGATTTTCTGGTCTACCTGACCAGAGCGTTCGGCTGAAATAATTAATTCTTTTAAAACACTTGAATTAACCAATTTAATATTTATCACGGTGTCTTTGGTCAATTCCAATTTTAATTCCCAATTGGCAAAGCCTACATAAGACACGAAAAGATCTAAGGTTCCTTTAGGTAAGGTCAATGAATAAAACCCATAAGTATTGGATACTACCCCTGACTGATGTATTCGGTCATACAAAGTTGCAGCTATCAGTTTTTCTCCAGAGCTACCATCTTCAAGGAAGCCGCTGATGGTGTATTTGGATTGAGCAGAGGACGAAAATATCAAAAATGTAAAAATCAAAAGTAGCAGGGCTTTATTCATCAGCAATGGATTTAGTAAGTTTAGTATATGCTGTTCTGATAGATTTAAGATTTAAACGCATGGACTATTGATTATTGACCCCCTTATTCGATGAATTAATGTGAATTTAAGAGATGAAGCTGGAAAAATAAGTCATTTTTCAATCAAAGGGTCCAAATCTTTCTATAACCAAAAGTTTTCTTTTTAATAATCAGCCTTCATTCTACAGCGAAAAACTAATTTTAATATCAAATGCTTTAATGTGAACTAATTCTATCACTTGCCCTAATCTCTATCCTAATCTTCATATTCAGTTCAACCAATAATGGGTGAAAAAAATAGATGGAGACTGAAACTATTATTCAGACTCCATCCATGTGACCTATCAAGAGATTTCCAATACCTAGAAATAATATCTCAAGCCCAGATTTAAATATCGAGAATAAACTTTGATCGACTCTTCATTTGAATTAACAAAAAGATTATTGAAATCAACCAAGCCATATTGAGCCCCTAAAACAAGACCAATGGCTTTTCTCCTGATTTCAGATTCGATAGATATACCACCATCAAATTTATTGTAAAAAAATTCGCCAGAAAACTTTTTTTGTTCCCAATCTTTATTGGCAACACCTTCTATAGTAAATCTATTTTGCTGAATGGCATGATAATCGACAAATAAACCTATTGCGAAAGAAAAATTAATTTTTTTTCCAAGTGTATACTGAAGAAGAGCATTTTGATTAATACTTATGAGCCTATCTCTCATGGTCTCAATGACATAACCTTTTGTTTTTATCATGGTTTTACCCAATAAAAAAAGATTTTCTTTTCCAATTGGTAGTTTGTATTGGAAGCCTAAATTAAAGCTTTTAAAATCGTTTGCCGTAATAAAGGATTTGCTATAAAATAAGGATGAACTGTATCCTAATTCAAGACCAAAATTTGATTGGCTTGCGCCAATAAAAAATGAGAATAAAGGAATGAATAAAAGAAAATATTTCTGTTTCATAGAGATTAAAAATGAAAATTAATTAACAATTTTAAAAATATCAATAATAGTAAATTTAATAATTACAACTCATAGTCAAATTATCAGGCACCCCTCTAGAATTTCCCGATATAAAATATTTGGTATAGTCGCTGAATGGGTTAACTAATCTACTAGATACTCCAATATCTTGAGAGTTTCCAATACTTACAGAATTACAACTTCCACAATTACCTGATCGTAAGCCTCCAGACACTGTTCCTGATACAAATAGCCCATCGCCATTAATTAATGAATGAAAACTTACACCATCATAACTTAAATTGATCTCAGTCTGATACGAAGTCCAGTTCCCAAATAATCCTTTTTTGTAAGCACGAATAGTTCCAATATTATTTCCAGTAAAAATGAAAAAACCTGGAATATTAGGAACTGATCTAGAAGTATAAAAGCAATTTACATCAACTCTAATCCGTCTATCGCTTGTTGAATTGTTTTTATAATCTGATTCAACGTATCGGCCACATCCTCTAAAGTTACTTTTCTTTGGGTAAATAAATATTGCATAGCCAGCTTCGTTCATTTTAAAATCATTTTCATTTATTGAAATTAGATGATTAGGATTAGGGATTTTAAGACGATCAAAAACAATGGATTTGTCACGGAGAATAATGTAGTTCAAATTTTCAATACTAACTTTACCATTTAAATCAACAATTTTTTCAAAAATATGATTTGAAATAGGAACTACAAAATTGTCCTTGTCTAAATACAAGATATTTTTATTTGATTCCAAAATTTGATCAAACTCATTTTTAGAGTTTGCCAAATCCAGTTCTCGGCTCAACAAAATGTATTTTAAATATCTTGATGTAAAATTGAGTGAGGCGCACCAATCAATGTATTGTTGGTCGTCAATATTTTGCAGTTTATTGATTAATTTTATACCCTCATCATAGTTACTAATAATAAGTTGATTGTCTACAACTTTTAAAGAGCCGATAATTTCATCTGTAGGAAGAACTCTTTCATTATTAGGGTTCGTTTGATCCTTGGTACATGTGATCAAAAGGATGCAAAATAAAAGAAGAACATATTTTAGTTGCTTAAAAAGTGAGACCTCTGGTGTGAGACCGCTGGTGTGAGACCTCTGGTGTGAGACCGCTGGTGTGAGACCGCTGGTGTGAGACCGCTGGTGTGAGACCGCTGGTGTGATTTTTTCTGAATGCTTCATAAAAAATAAAATTTAAAATTTAAAAAAATAATGCGTTTCACCACATCGAAAAAATGGATCTCCTACGAGTGACTGATGATGTTATCAGCATCCCGATATTAATCATCGGGATCTGATACGACTATAGGAGTCATCAGACCTTTCCTTCTCGATGTGATAGCTTTCGCTTATAAAGTACTTTTACTTTAATAGACTTTTTTTGAAGGCATTTTAGAACTAAGGGTATTTGGTAATAACTTAAGGACTTATGGTTTTAGTATGTCAAATATATATTTAACTTTTGCAAAAAGCAAATTTATTTTTAAATAAAATACATTATTTTAGGTATAGATGCATTGATGGATAGGGTAGGATTGCAACGAACTTATTGGGTAATGGCCTGGCTACTCCGATAGTGGCTAAATGGGAAGGAGAAGTCTGTGGCGGGATAAAGTTGTCATTCATATTGGTTCTTCGCCATATTTAGTTTGTGCCATGAAATCAGATGAAAAAACTCATCCGATAAGTTTTAAGATAGATGATACAATCCTACAGGAATAAATTATGTATGGAAGAAGTATCGAAAGGCACCTCATGGAGGAAATCGTCCTATGCTAAAGGGACAGAGACAAAGCATATCGGGCACCTGATTTACTGGATATGTCTCCATCGGTATTCAGATGACATGACTCTATAATAGGCTATTTTAAGGAACATGGGAGATCCACTTGAGGGATTTAGTTGCCAACAGCTAAACAAGTGGAAGTCGGACTAAGTCAAAGTAGAGAAGATACTCCAAAAGAAAAGGAGAGGATCGAAGGGCTTAGATAGTCAGGTGAACATTATTAAAAACAACTTGAAGAGGATGATTGAAAATGGATGTACACGTAAGTAAAACAGTTCCCATTGAGTTTAGATGGGTGGTAGAAGCATACCGGAAGGTAAAGCAAGGAGGAAAAGCGGTAGGCATAGACGGAGAGAGCTGGACGGAATTCGATAAGAATCCCGAACGGAACTGCTACGTGATATGGAACGATATTATTCATAGAGATCAGATTTGACTTATGGTCAAATTACACTTATTTAGGTAATTTGTGATTAATATGAATAAAGTATTTGATACCATCATTATTGGGGGCGGGTCCGCCGGCTGTGTGTTGGCAAATCGTCTGAGTGAAGATCCAAACCACAAAGTATTGGTGATAGAAGCGGGGCGACAAGATTACTGGTGGGATATTTTTATTCATATGCCAGCTGCTCTTACTTATCCGATAGGTAGTAGATTTTATGATTGGCAATACCAATCGGAGCCTGAGCCATTCATGAATAATCGTCGAGTGTATCATGCCCGTGGAAAATTGTTAGGTGGTTCCAGTTCCATTAATGGAATGATATTCATTCGTGGTAATCCACTGGACTATGAAAAGTGGGCCAAGGATCCAGGAATGCAATCATGGGATTATGCCCATTGTCTCCCTTATTTTAAAAAGTCAGAAAACAGAACCGCCGGAGCAAATTTCCTGCGTGGTGGTACTGGTCCTCTGCATCTCGAGACCGGGCCTGCGACCAACCCTTTGTTCGGCGCTTTTTTTGATGCGGCCAAACAAGCAGGTTATCCGCTGACTGAAGATGTCAATGGATTCCAACAGGAAGGTTTTGGTAAGTTTGACCGCAACATCAAAAATGGGAGGCGTTGGTCAGCCTCAAAGGCATATTTACATCCTGTTTTGGGAAAACGAAAAAACCTTGAAGTAATCTGTGGTGCCCTCACAACCAAAATTCTGTTCT
>JAYSTG010000432.1:0-3403 GCA_043719965.1 Saprospiraceae bacterium
TGCTTTAAAAATGGCTTGAGTATAGAATTTCTTTAAAAAATAATACCGTGCAAACGGTTCAAAAGAAAGAGTATTAGTTGTCGATTTAAATTCGCTATCAGAATAGATCACAGAACTCTTTATTACTTCCGTTCCAAGATTAAGGCCTGCACCTGCCGCAAAGTTATTGGCAAAGAAATAACCTGCTTGGGGATATAAGTTTATTGATAATGTTCTCCCTGGAATATAGCTTGAAATGTTAGATCCTATACTATTACTCCAATTTGCATTAAAACTACCACCTGCCAGAATTTTACCTTTGGTAAATTGGCTGTAGCCCGTTAAAGACAAGCCAAACATGAGCACAAGAGTTCCGATTGTTTTTTTCATAAACATACTTTTTTAATAGATTCAAAATTATCGAACGAAGGTGCGAGCAATACTATTGTGCCAAGCTACTGAACACCACTAATATTATTTTCAAATGATACAAATTGTAGAATTTTATTTCCTATTCGTGATTTATTGCAAATGAATTGTACCTTGAATAATCAAATTTTATCTCAAAGGAATGATTACCATAAATAAAGAGATTAAACCATCTGGCCTTACTTCCAAACTTGAACGGTTCTGGGCACTGTCCGGAGAAAAGATAAACCTGATTGAAAAGAATTACGACACTAGTAAAGGCTCTCCCGTCTTTACAGTGGCAGGTAAGTATTCCACTCGTGGGTGGACCGAATGGACACAAGGTTTTCAATACGGATCAGCCATTTTGCAATATGATGTAACGGGGGACAAAAAAGTTCTGGAGTCCGCCAAAAATAAAACAGTTGAAGTCATGGCTCCCCATGTCAGTCATATCGGAGTGCACGATCATGGCTTTAACAATGTGAGCACGTACGGAAACTTACTCCGGCTCATGAAGGAGGGAAAGATTGAATTCAATGAGTGGGAAAAGAATTTTTATGAGCTGGCCTTGAAAGTTTCCGGAGCCGTGCAAGCCAGCCGATGGACAACTATTAAGAATGGTGGGTTTATTCATTCATTTAATGGAGCTCATTCCTTATTTGTTGATACAATCCGCTCCTGTAGGGCATTAGTTGTAAGTCACGGTCTCGGCCACATATTTCAAGCTGAGGGTGACATTAAAATCGATTTACTCGAACGAGCCTTACAACATATAAAAGCTACTGCCGATTACTCTGTATACTATGGTGAGGGGCGCGACTCTTACGATGTCCGCGGACGAACGGCACATGAAAGCGTATTCAATGTAAAAGATGGAAATTTCCGTTGTCCTAATTCTCAACAAGGATATACTGGCTTTTCCACATGGACGCGTGGCCTTGCGTGGGCGATGTGCGGCTTTGCGGAAGAACTGGAGTGGTTGGACAGCATTGATGAAAAATCATTAAAAGCGCTTGGCGGAAAAGAAAGTATAGTAGCCTACATGTTAAAAGCAGCAAAAGCCACTTGCGATTTTTATATTGAACACACTCCTGTTGACGGCATACCCTATTGGGATACAGGCGCACCCGAACTTTATAAAGTAAAAGATTACCTCCATAAACCTGCCGATCCTTTCAATGACTTTGAGCCAGTGGATAGCTCAGCAGCAGCAATTGCCGCACAAGGATTGTTGCGATTAGGTAAATACCTTCAGAGTAAAAATGATACATCTGGTGCAACTTATTGGCAAGCGGGCCTTACCGTTTTAAATACCCTGCTTGACGAACCTTATCTGAGCATGAACTCATCGCATCAAGGATTACTACTCCATTCCATCTATCATCGGCCAAATGGTTGGGATTACATTCCTACTGGAAGCAAAATCCCTTACGGGGAATCGAGTATGTGGGGCGATTATCATATTCGTGAAGTTGCTTTGTACACACATCGCATTATTCAAAACGAAAAGTATTATACCTTCTTCAATTGTGTGCAATGAATGCAAAACCATTAACCGATCTCTCTCAACTATGCATTCACACCATCACCACCAAGCCATGGAGTATTGAAACTGCTGTCCAAAATTTTTCTTCCGCAGGAGTAAAAGGAATTACGGTTTGGCGCGATGCATTGGAAGGAAGAAACATAAAGAAAACCGGTGAATTGATTCGTGCGTCTGGCTTAAGTATTGTTTCCCTTTGCCGCGGTGGTTTTTTTCCGTCCACCGATCCGCAAAAAAGAAAAGCATCTATTGATGACAACCGAAGAGCGATTGAAGAAGCATCCGAACTGGGAGCATCGCTGATCGTTTTGGTATGCGGTGCCGATCCAAAGCAATCATTAGAAGATTCGCGAAAACAAATACAGGATGGGATTGCCACTGTGCTTCCTGAAGCAAAGGCTGCCGGGGTGAGATTGGCCATTGAACCGCTTCATCCGATGTATGCCGATACCCGATCGGCTATCAACACACTTGCACAAGCTAATGACATGGCACTTCAATTGAATTCGCCATTCGTTGGCGTAGCCGTTGATGTTTACCATCTTTGGTGGGATCCTAGTTTGGAGCAGGAAATAAAACGATGCGGAGAAAACAATCACTTATTTGCCTTCCACATTTGTGACTGGAATGTCCCAACTAATGATTTTCTGTTCGATCGAGGTCTGATGGGTGAAGGATGTATTCCCGTAAGAAAAATACGGTCGTGGGTGGAAGCAACAGGCTTTAATGGTTTTTATGAGGTCGAAATATTCTCAAATAAATTTTGGAAAGAAGACCAACATCAGTTCCTTGATAAGATAATTAAAGCGTATAAAGAAAATTCGTAGAACATAAAAGTGCTAAATTTTAGGTTTTAATTCCAGTTTTAGAACCTTAGTAGGAATGATAAAAAAAAGAATTCAACCTTATTACCTTATTCTTTGGTAAAATGAAAATTGAATACAATAATCTATACACACATTTTATATTTACGACCTTGCATCGTCTTCCACTTATTTCTGAAAAGCACCGGGAACGAATTGAGAAGTATATCACTGGGATTGTTAACAATAACGATTCACACTTGTATTCCATTTATGCAAATCCAGAACATGTTCATTTTCTTGTTTCACGATCTCCGAAATTTTCCGAAGAGAGCCTCGCCTCCATTATTGGTGAAAGTACTCAACGATTCATTAACGAAAATAAGCTTTGTACTGGTCAGTTTAAATGGCAGGAATCGGCTTCCGCTTTTTCAGTATCAAAATCTGATGTTGATAAAGTCTGTAAGTACATACTAAATCAGCCAGTACATCATAGCAAAATAAGCTTTGCAGAAGAGTATGAAACGTTCATAAAATTTTATCAAAAGACTTTGAAGTTATAATGTGTGGAGATCGTTTCAAATAAGGTAATAAGGTTGGTTTACTAGGTTATATAATTTTCTACTAAGGTTGAAGTATACAAGCATTGATATTCAGTAGAAATTGT
>JAYSTG010000433.1:0-9448 GCA_043719965.1 Saprospiraceae bacterium
ATTATTCTCGCATTTGAAACACTGACCTTGAGGCCCGGAGAGAAAGGAGCTGTGTTTGCTGGAATAGATGGTATACGATACTTATGGACACCTGATTATTCTAGCATTTGGAAGCCTTCTGTATGGATTGCTGCTGCAGGACAGATCTTTTTTACCCTGGCAGTAGGTATGGCTTCTATACAATGTTATGCTTCTTACATGAAAGCCAATGAAGATACTGCCCTGGGCGCTATGTCTGCTGGTTGGATGAACGAATTTGTTGAAGTAGTGTTGGGAAGCGCCATCATTATTCCGATCACCGTGGGTTACTTGGGGGTAGATAAAATGGCCGAGATGGTCAAGTCAATTGGTGGATACGGATTAGGATTCAAAACCATTCCCTTTTTATTTCAACAGTGGGGCACCACCTTGGCAGCGATCTCTGGGGTCATGTGGTTTGGGCTTTTATTTATCGCTGGAATCACTTCTTCATTGGCTATGGGCACTCCGATCATTGGTTTCTTAAAGGATGAATTTAATATATCTTTTAAAAGTGGCGCAATGATATTTGGCGCTTTAGTGCTCATAATGGGTTTTCCAACTATAATCTATTACAATGAAGGCGTTTTTACCGAATTTGATGACTGGGCAGGGACCTATGCTTTGGTCATATTTGCATTCATTGAATTGATCATATTTGGTTGGATGTTTGGAATGAAACGAGGATGGGAAGAAATCACTCGCGGCGCTCAGATTCACGTACCTATCATTTTTAGGTATATCATTCAATTTATTACTCCGACCATCCTTGGCATCATTTTAATTAGCAATTTGAAGGCTATGGTCAATCGTGTCATACATCCCCAGAACGGATATGCCACTTTTGCTCAACTCTATTTATTAGGATTATTCCTATTGATCCTAACATTCATTTATATTGCTTCACAACGAAGGAAAAAACAAGGTCTATTACCCTGATAGCTGTAGTGAAGCAAAAAATAAATCCTTCTATTACTGAATATTTATGACTAGACATACATATTATACATTCTAAAAATATATTTTTGCCGATCATAATGTCAGCCAGGCGTACGATATACTTGATTCTAGGAAGTAACCTTCACCAACCTCTTAGACAATTGGCCAAAGCAAAACGATTGATAGAAGCCCGGTTGGCTAAGATAATCAATGCTTCTGCAATATTTATTACTGAACCATGGGGTATGAAAGATCAGCCTGAATTTTATAATCAAGTCATCAAACTTAAAAGCTCCAGAAACCCTCATGTGGTTCTGCAGATCATCAAAGGAATAGAACACGCAATGGGCCGAACCCGGAGTAGGCATTGGGGCCCAAGAATAATTGATATCGACATATTATTTTTTGGCAAAGCCAAAGTCTACACCAAAATCCTTACTATACCCCACCCAAAGATTATAGAGCGTCGATTTGTCTTAGCTCCCTTAGTAAATCTAGCTCCGGATTTAATACATCCTGCATTAGGTATGTCCATGAGAACTCTCTTAGCACTATGCACTGATACATCCATCGTAAAAAAGAAATAATGCCAAAATCCATTCCATATCAGTACATCTGCATAGAAGGTAATATTGGTGCCGGTAAGACCACTTTTTGTGAGTTGATGGCTGAAGAGATTGCCTGCAAACTGGTACTGGAAGAGTTTGCGGACAATCCATTCCTACCCTATTTTTACAAAGAGCCCAAACGATTTGCTTTACCTATGGAACTTTTCCTGATGGCTGAACGATACAAACAACTCCAGAACCATATCCTTCATCGCGATCTCTTTAACGATTATATCGTATCGGACTATACCTTTATCAAAACCCTATTATTTGCAAAAAATAACCTACCGGAGGAAGAATATCGATTGTTTCATCAAATGTTTGAAGTATTGAATGATCAGATTCCTAA
This sequence comes from Saprospiraceae bacterium, assembly GCA_043719965.1. GTDB lineage: Bacteria > Bacteroidota > Bacteroidia > Chitinophagales > Saprospiraceae > JADJLQ01. The sequence continues at coordinate 1,915 of JAYSTG010000433.1, forward strand.
ACCTGATTTATTGGTTTACCTACATCGATCTGTACCCAACCTGATAGATCATATTTCGAAACGAGGAAGACCTTATGAAAAAAGCATAGCTCCAGAGTATCTACAAGGACTACAAAATATGTATTTCGAATATTTCAGAAATGAAATCCGTTTTCCTATTCTATTGATTGATATTGACCAGATCAATTTTGTGGAACAAAAGGTACGATTCGATCAGATCAAAACCTATATGAGCGAACCCCTAGGACCTGGACTCCATCGATTCACTATGAAATGATATTCAAGGCTTCTCTTGCTGATATGCGTAAAAAAATAGTATTTTCAAGTAACAATAATAACCTTATGTCTATAAAATATTTATTTCTGGTCTTAGCAGGAGCACTCCTGCAGTGTAAAGAAAAAATATCCAAACCTGCCATGGTCGTATCCAAGTCAATCTTGGATAGTGCTCAACGACACAGTATAACCCATGCGTTGGATGGTATAGAAACCCTGCCAGGATATGAAGTCACTGTATTTGCGTCAGAACCTATGCTTCAAAACCCTACCAATATAGATATAGACCATCGAGGTAGAGTCTATGTGTGCGAGGCTTACAATTATAGACCACATATCTCTAACGTACCGACCAAATTTGAAGGTGATCGTATCATGATATTAGAAGATACCAATGGAGATGGCAAGGCCGATGTATCCAAAGTATTTTATCAAGGGCCGGAAGTCAACGCACCACTAGGCATCTGCGTTATCGGAAATGAAGTCATCGTGTCGCAGAGCCCATATGTATGGAAGTTTACAGACACAAATGGTGATGATCAGGCAGATAAAAAAGAAATTATTTTTCAAGGCATCCAAGGTATCCAGGATGATCATGGAGTTCATGCGCTGACTTTAGGGCCCGATGGTCGATTTTATTTCACTATGGGCAATTCAGGTAAAACAATTTTTGATAAAAACAATAAACCTTTAAAAACTACAACCGGCATTACTATAAATTTGGAACATTTTAGACAAGGGTTGATCTTACGCGGAGGATTGGATGGGACCGGATTTGAAGTAGTAGGTCAGAATTTTAGAAATAATTATGAATGTGCATTGGACTCTTATGGAGCTATCTGGCAATCGGATAATGATGATGATGGAAATAAAGGCACTCGTATAAATTATATCTTAGAATACGGCAATTATGGATATCGGGATGAGCTGACTAATGCTACCTGGCAGACTTTTAGAACGAATTGGGAAGATTCTATTCCACTGCGGCATTGGCATCAGAATGATCCAGGTGTAATCCCAAATTTATTGAACAATGGTTCCGGCTCTCCTTGTGGTTTGATGGTCTATGATGGAGATCTAATTCCAGAATTAAAAGGCAGCATGATACATGCAGAAGCTCTGCACCATGTCATCAGATCCTATAAAGCAAAAGTGGGGAAAGGAGCAAGTCTCGTCGCAGATTCTAAAAACATTGTAAAGCATAAAGAAGATAGTTGGTTCAGACCAGTAGATGTATGTACGGCTCCTGATGGATCGATTATGATCGCTGATTGGTATGATCCAGGTGTCGGTGGGCATTATGCCGGCGATCAATTGAAGGGGCGTATCTATCGGTTAGCTCCAAAAGGTATGGCATATAAAGTACCCAATCTTTCCTTTGATGATGCCGATCAATGTGTAGCTGCTTTAAAAAATCCTAACCTAAGTACACGAAGCTCAGCCCAACTCAAACTCAGGTCACTAGGATCATCCTCTATGTCAGCCCTTAAACAAGGATTAATAAATAGTACTTCGATAGATCGAGCTCGACTATTATGGATACTTAGTGCAAATGACAAATCCTATATTGATATCGCTCTATTGCAGGAGGATGAACAAATCAAAATTGCTGGCTTACGGATGGCTAGAGCTGCAGGTCCTAATCATACCGAACATGCTTTGAATATTTTATTAAGCCAAAACAATTCTATGCAAGTCTGGCGTGAATGTGCCATAGCCTTAAAAAATATAGATGCGAAATTGTTAGTTTCTTACTGGACTAAGTTAGCTTCTAAATATGAATCAACTGATCGTTGGTATCTTGAAGCTTTGGGGATTGCAGCGGATGGACATTGGGATGAAATCCTATCGGCTTGGTTAAAAATCAATCAAAACCCAATGGACACTGAAGCGCACAGAGACATCATATGGAGATCACGCTCGAAATACACATTACCATATCTAGCAAAACAAGTGAGTAATATGGATATCGGGTCTAATGAACGGCTGAAATACTTACGGGCAATTGATTTTAATCCATCCCCTTTTAAAAACAAAACTTTAATTGAAATCCTGGCTTCACATCGGGATAGTACGATTGCAGAGTTAATCGTAAAAACATTGGATGCTAAAGTAATTCAACAAGATCCCAAAGCCAGACAAGTCATTAAAACGTGGCTTGATCAGGCACAGGGTAATTCATATCTGGACTTAATAGAAAAATTTAATCCAGCTTCAGAATCGAATAGATTAAAATCCATGTTGAGCTCCACAGAAGATCAATCCTTCCGAACCAGGATTGCAAGGATCCTGATCAAAATGAATTCATTTAAATCTTTTGTTCAAGATTATAATAAAGCGGATGAATCCATTAAAATGCAAATCATTAAAGCTGTAGGTTCAATAGGCTCTGTGGAGACTCTTGATTTTTTACATGCTTTAACAAGTTCCAATGCACCGATCTCGATAAAAACAGAAGCATACCGTCAACTCGGTAGAAGCTGGGGAGGCGAAGAATTCGTAGTCAAGCTATTAACACAAAATCTTATTCCTAAAGAATATATACCAGTAGCGATAGAGGCGCCATCCCATGCTTGGAGAAAACCAATCCGGGCCAAAGTGCTCGAATATGCTGATATCAATCAATCTGAAACAAAATCGTATAATATCAACGAGCTGATCAGCAAAACCGGAAATATCGAAAATGGAAAAAGTGTATTCATCAAAACATGTAATACATGTCACCAGATCAGCAAACAAGGAGTGGACTTTGGACCTTCCCTCGATGAAATAGGATCGAAATATGGTAAAGATGCCATTTATACTTCGATTATAGATCCTAGCAAAGCCATTAATTTTGGTTACGAAGGTGAACAAATCATTACATCAAATGGTGGAATCTATGTAGGAATTAAAGTGAATGAAACCTCTGATCAGATCGTACTCAAATCTATCGGCGGCCAATTGCAATCTGTGGATAAAAAGAATATCAAAGAACGGATTCCATTGAAACAATCCATGATGACTTCCAATCTCTACCAAAATATGACTGAACAAGAATTAATAGACCTGGTGGAATATTTGGCAAGTATGAAAAAATTGCAGTAGGACTTTATAGTATCATTTTACGAAAACTTTAGAGAATATTCGCATATTAAACCCAATATGACTATATTTATAGGACAATTATTATTGAACATAATTATTAAAAATCAAGACGACCATGGAAGAAAAATCAAGACGACAAGCACTTAAAAAACTAGGCACAGGAGCATCCTTACTTGCGCTGAATCCATTACATATCAATACTGAATCAATGGCCATTTCCTTGGAAAAACCAAAACTAAAAAATAGAATAAACCACTCTGTCTGTAGATGGTGTTATGCAAAGATACCTTTAGAAACGCTTGCTGTCGAGGCAAAAAAAATAGGCCTTACTTCTATCGAACTTGTAGGCCCTGCCGAATGGCCTATCTTGAAAAAACATGGATTGCATTGTGCAATGCCGAATGGTGGTGAAATCAGCCTCGTCAAAGGCTTCAATCATGCAGAAAATCATGAAGAACTCTTCAAACGATATAGCGAGATAATCCCTAAAGTTGCTGCCGCCGGATATAATAACATTATTTGTTTTTCTGGCAATCGAGATGGTATCTCTGAAGAAGAAGGTCTCCTAAATTCTGCAAAAGGAATAAAGCCTTTGATGGCAATAGCAGAAAAAAACAAAGTGACTTTGGTCATGGAATTGCTCAACAGTAAAGTCAATCATAAAGACTATCAATGTGATCACACCTCGTGGGGAGTGGAACTCTGCAAACAAGTAGGTTCAGATCGATTCAAATTACTATATGATATCTATCACATGCAAATCATGGAAGGTGATGTGATCGCTACTATTCGAGCCAATCATCAATACATAGCCCACTATCATACCGGTGGTGTTCCCGGACGCAATGAGATAGACCATAGTCAGGAGTTGTATTATCCAGCGATCATGGAAGCCATCCTTGCTACTGGGTACAAAGGATATGTCGCACAAGAATTTATACCTGCCAAAAAAGATGCATTAGCGAGTTTGGCTCAAGGCGTGAAAATATGTGATGTATAAGGATTATCTCATCTTATGAGTATTCACTTTATTGCTCCCGATACGCTATCTCCGCCTAGGGGACATTATACAGCAGCCGTGAAACATAATGGCGTGATCTATGTATCAGGCCAGTTACCTTTTGACAAAGATGGGCATATTCAATTAGGTACTATTGAAGAGCAAACTGCATTATGCATGTACCATATTGAACAAATCTTGCTGGAGGCTCAAAGCAATCTAAATCTAATATTAAAAATAAATATTTTTGTCAGTGACATAGCCTTGTGGCCAAGGATTAATATTGAATATGCTAAAATAATGGGGGACCATAAACCGGCCAGGATAGTAGTCCCTTGTTCGCCATTGCATCATGGCTGTCAGATCGAAATAGATTGTATTGCTGCTATTCAACCGATGTAATAATGAGCATCACACTACAAGATATACAGGAAGCACACCATCGAATCGAATCGTACATACATCGTACGCCTGTACTGACAAATCGCACTATTAATGATATGGTCGGCGCTGAATTATATTTTAAATGCGAAAATTTTCAAAAGATCGGTGCATTTAAAATACGAGGTGGTATGAACGCAGCTTTAACACTATCTGGAGATAAATTGAAGAACGGTATCGCTACACATTCTTCTGGCAATCACGCTCAAGCTATAGCATTTGCTGCACGGAACCTGGGTACTTCAGCTTATATCGTGATGCCCAATAATTCACCTGCTGTAAAAGTAAATGCAGTAAGAGATTATGGAGCTCAAATTACTTTTTGTGAACCCAATCAGGCAGCAAGAGAATCCACGCTTCGAAAGATAATTCAAACTACTGGTGCTGAATTTATTCATCCTTATGATGATAATCGAGTGATTACAGGTCAAGCTACCTGTGTAAAAGAATTGATCGAAGATGTCGGAACGTTAGATATCATAATCGCTCCAGTCGGAGGAGGTGGATTGTTTTCAGGAACTTGTTTAAGTACTCATTATTTATTGCCCCAAGCTGCGCTATATGCAGGCGAGCCTGAGGGAGCAGCAGATGCCATACGTAGTATCGAGTCAGGTAAAGTCGAACGAGCGGCCATAATCAATACGATAGCAGATGGTCTCTTGACCAGCTTGAGTGATAGAACACTTCATATCATACGACAACATGTCAAAGAAATTTTATTAGTCAGTGATGAAGAAATAAAATCAGCATTACGGCTGATATATGAACGCATGAAAATGATAGTCGAACCCAGTGGTGTAGTGCCGCTTGCCGCCATCTTGAAAAACAAAGAAAAATTTGAAGGAAAAAAAGTAGGAATTATTCTAACTGGCGGCAATGTGGATCTATCTAAATTTGGCGAATGGTTTAAAAATTGAATCTATAGCCTCTTATTTAGCATTCAATAAAATCTTAATGACTTGTCGATATGCTTTCAAATCCTCAAGTCCTGCCCTACCCCACTCCGGCCAATGTCCCATCGATATCAAACAATAATCTGAAAATATATCCGCACGCTGCTCGTAATTGAGTTGATGCACTAAGCTTGGCTCTAAGTTTATCTTATTTATGATTTCAAGCCCTCCATAATCATAGGTTGGAGGAGTCAGATGAGCTATCAGATTGCGAACAGCATAGGGTGACCCAACTTGTACAAACTGTAAGATGTGAACCAATTCATGGATGAGGATAGGCAAATTAAGGCAACTGGAACAATTGATATAATAATAAGATACAAATGCATATTTGCCTTTCTGAGTACCAAACTTACTTTGCTCATCGATCCTGGCTCTTGAAAGATCCAATACAGAACCAAATATAAAGCGAGCCAATTCTATTTCTTGATCATTCAATTTTCGAGCTGAACTTTTTAGCCTAGATTGAAAAAAAGTAAACCATTCCGGCATACCGATCATATCCAATGCCAACAAAGGCAACTCCAAGCTCCAATGCAAAATAAATAAACCTATTCTTTTTTGATGGATCAAATTATATAGATATGGATCACGCCAGGGAAAAAATAGATGACCTATCAATCGCAAGGATCGTGTATAGCTTGGTAGGCATCTCTTCATTATCTATAACCTATAGCTTTCAATGGTGAGATCCTGGTGATCAAGCTCGTAGGAATCCAAAGTATAATCAAGGTAATCAATATGGTGCCTAGATTGAGCAATAGAATAGCCCATAGATTGAGATGGATCGGAGCTTCACTTAAATAATAATCTGCCTCATTTAATTTGATGACATGGCCATAACGTTGGATTAAACAGGCAAGTAAGCCTATGATATTACCCCAAAGTAAACCACGACCCATGATTTGTAGTCCATGCATCAAGAAGATTTGTTTTAGCGGATTGTTTTTCATACCCAAGGCTTTTAGAGTCCCGATCATGCGAGTACGCTCCAGGATTAAAATCAAGAGCACTGTAATGAGATTGATCATAGCTACCATCACCATAAGCATTTGGATTACATATTGATTGGTGCTTTGTAGACCCAGCCAATCAAAAATACTCGGAAACTTTTGGCGAATCGTTTCTATAAACATTTCTTCGCCTAAATAATTGTCGTATATCTCTTCAGCTACATCCTCGATTCGCGTGATGTCTTTGATATAAATTTCATGTCCTCCAATTTGTGTATCAGACCAATCTGCCAGATCGCGGATGACTTGGATATTCGATATAGCCAATTTCTGGTCATATTCTTCAAGTCCAGTGCTATAGATACCGACTACATTAAAACTTCTGACGACCATTTGATCATCTATAACAAAATTGAGTCGGCATTTATCCCCTGTGTTCAACCTCAATCGATCAGCTAGATTAGTGGATAGCAGGATTGATCGAGTGTTACTATCTTGTAATGCTGTAATATTTCCTTTGACCAGAAAATTTTTAAAAAAAGTCCAGTCAAAATCATCTCCTACTCCTTTAAGGATCAAGCCATCCATCTCTTCTCCGGCAGTGATCACCGCTGGCATAAAAGCGAATATTTGATGATGCAAAATCTCTGGAATTGAATCCAACGCCTTGGTAAAAGCTGTATCTAAATCAATGGGATGACTCACATTAAGCTGCGAACTATGGATACTATTGACCTGGATATGGCCCCAAAAACCAAATATCTTATTCGTGATCTCCTTATTAAATCCGGAAATAACTGAAATAGCTACTATCATGACTGCGA
>JAYSTG010000434.1:0-3396 GCA_043719965.1 Saprospiraceae bacterium
CGAATGGGTGAAGCTTGACGATCTTCAAATTCACTAATCACTTGTCTGCAAGCACCACATGGAAAACCTGGTTCCGTCAAGGTACTCGTTTCGCTTTTACAGACTACGGCTATCGCGATTATTTTGTGTTTAGGAGCAGACATATGGGCATGTGCAATCGCCGTCCGTTCTGCACATAGGCACAGCGGATAGGACGCGTTTTCAAGGTTGGAACCCAGGTATACCTTTCCATCAGATTTTAAGATTGCAGCGCCGACTTTGAATTTCGAATACGGGGAGTAACTAAAATTCAAGGCTTTTATTGCTTGTTTGATTAGGTTGAGGTCCGTATTTGGCTTCAAGTGCTTGGTATGATTTGTTTGCTTATTTACGATCTTTGTTGTCAAGGTTATTCTTATTAATTCTGATTGATAAAATTTGACGATATATTTTCCGATTCCAGGTTAGCTTTTCAAGCGGGTTTGGTTTCACGAGCCATTGGATTATTCCTATTCACGATCTGTATCGCTCATCGATGGCCGATGAAAGAAATCGCATTATTCGAATCCTATTCTATTTTTCAATATCTTTTATTGTTCACTTGGTTCCCTGCCTGGGGCCTTACAACCTTGCGTCAGGGGAGTAGTGGAAATATAACAGTACAAAAATCATTCCTTTTTTCTAATCTCTCCTATGCAATAGGGATTTTGGTGCTGGTATTTGCCTTCATGATGATAGCTCAGTATTGCTGTTTTATTTGGCCGGATATGCCCATGAAAAGTTTTATGAGCCTATTGGCTTTGTTGGTCATTTATTTGATCAGCCAGGCTCAGGTCTACACGTTGTATCTTCAAGGAAAAACTACATCACAGTGGTATCTAGCCTTCATCAATTTTGGTCTCTGGATTTTTCTTGCTTTTTACACTAAAGATTTTGGCGAGTTTTTAAGTTGGATGGTTGGGCTTGGAGGCATCTTGGTCGGAATTCAGGTCATACAAGCTTGGTCCCCTGGCATAAAATTGGAGGTCCAATTTTGGCGAGAAGTATTCATCTATTCATTTTACTTATCTATTGGAGCTGCTACGGTAGTGGTAGCCGGGTATTATGTAATGCAACGATATGGCTTGCAGGAAGAATTGAATTGGTTCAGATATGGCAGTAGAGAATTGCCTGTCATCCCTGCTATCCTTGCAGGTTATGGTCAATCCTTTTTGGTAAGCAAGTCAGCAAATACGACACTTATTGATTTAAAAGAAAGCTTACCCAGGTATTTAAAATTTTTTAGCCCTATACTCTTCATCATTTTGTTCAGTAAACCTTTGTTTCATATTGTATATGGTAATCACTTTTTGCCTGCAGCTACGTTGATGAGTACTTTTTTATTGATTTATGGCCCAAGAATGATCCAGTCTAATATTGTGTTGCAATCAAAGGATGATCGATCGAGTTTACTTTGGATCGCTGGGATAGAGTTGATAGTAATCACAGTATCCATGATAAGTATAGCTCCTCATTTTGGTATTGTAAGCGTAATTTGGATCTTGGTTGCAGGTACGATTTTAGAAAAATTACTTCAAATAATAGTGCTTAAAGTAAAATACAATATTGAATTTAACGCTTATGTCCCCTTGATTCCACTGACCCTATGGATGATTGCCCTGGTGGTGGCTTACCTATTACATCTATGGATCGTATGATTTCTTGGCAGGAAGTGAAAAAAAAATCACTGGACTTGCTTCAAGGCAAATTTGAGGTGCGGGAGTCCAACGCTATGGTCAGGATACTTCACGAAGATTTATTAATGGGGCATACGGGGCCTATGCATAATCACGAACTCCTGGCTTGGTATCAAGCTATCGATCGACTATTAAATGATGAGCCTATCGCGTATATCACCGGCGTAGTCTATTTTTTGCATCTTAAATTGACAGTAGGAAGAGGGGTTTTGATACCCAGGCCAGAAACACAAGAATTAGCTTCATTAGCGATTCAATATATTCGAAGCGCAATAACGAGTAATGAATTCAAGGTGCTCGACATTGGCACAGGCAGTGGTTGTCTGGCCTTGGCTATTAAATCCAAATACAAGGATGTGCATGTATCGGCTATAGATATAAGTGATCAGGCATTACAAATAGCAAAAGATAATGCCAATCGATTAAAATTGCATATTGAGTTTGATCAAATCGATATCCTTAAGCCTCAGGATTGGGGCTTGTTATCCCCAAAATTTGACATGATCATTAGCAATCCACCCTATATTCAAGCTTCTGAAAGAGAGTACATGTCTTCCTCAACACTAAAATATGAACCAGAACTTGCTTTGTTTTCATCCGGAGACCCTTTGAAATTTTATAAGGCGATAGCGACTTTCGGCAAAGAACGATTAAAGCAAAATGGAATTATTTTTGTTGAAATCAATGAGTATTTGAGTGGAGAGACAATCACAGTTTTCGAAGAGTATGGATTTAGGAATGTCCGATTAATAAAAGATTTGAGTGGAAAAGACAGGATATTGAGGGTCACAAATTAGCCTCTGATATTTTTGAATCATGCATGGTTAAATGAACAGCAACCAGCTCAAAACCCATAGCCCACATGAATACCAATACTAATATGATAGTCTTCTGGATCATAGGCAATCTCGAAAGCTGGACCAATATGAAAATTTTTATATTCATATTCATAAGACATTTCTAAGTGTAAGGCAAAATTTGGTGATTTACTTTGCCTTTCGAAAGTCAGGCCTGGAGAGATATTAACACTCAATCGATCCACGGGTCTATAGGTTCCTACTAGGCCGAAGGTCTGGTGTCGATGTTCATCAAAAATCTTTTCGTAGCCTAGCCCAACACCAAATTTAGAACCCATCAAATTGCGAACATAATGAATGTGCAATCCATAAGTAATTATTTTTTCTTTAATAAAATAAACCGGAGCATTTGCGATGCCGATTTCATTTTTATGGTGTTCATGATGGTCCGTGTCATGATCATGCTTCGTTTCGGTTTGAGCAGACAAGGCTATACTCAATATGAGCAGCACTGTGGTAAATAATTGTTTCAATAGATAGTAGTTTTTATCATCTCATTTTATCTTCAATTTCATACTATCCCAAAGCGGCTTTACAGGAGTACTATTATCGAGGTGGATTGAAGTATCAACATTTGGCTTTATTGGTTTGGTCGGCACATGGATAGAATCCAACAAAAATTGTTGTCGCAATGTAAGAAAAAATGAATCGACCGCTATCTCGGCTTTTTTAATGGCAAGACTTTTACAGATAGAATCCTGCTCAGACCTATACAATTGAATGCGGATAGGTTTTATGCGCTTTTCGGCGTACAATCCCACGCTCAAAAAATACCTTTCGAGCCCACGTGAAAAGAATCCTCATCCTCGGTGTTAACGGCTTTA
>JAYSTG010000435.1:0-3392 GCA_043719965.1 Saprospiraceae bacterium
CACTTTACCGACAACGCTAGTATCAAACCTTATTTGACCACACTCCTTAAAAACGAAAGGCTATACCATCTCAATGAGTATTGGGATCTGGTCTTTATCATCACTAATTTCTTTCCACTGGAAGGAGGTGACTTGGCTTTATTGAAAAACCTTGTCAATGAAAATCGTGTCCATTCAAAGGAATTCAGTGAACACTATTTCCGATTTTTACACGAGATGCATTCTGTAGGTATGAAGTTCGATGCAGAAACTGAACGTAATGCCAAAAGCGTATTGAATGAGACCATACAAGATGAAGTCACCAGATATTATGATCTGGCAGATACCATTCATACTAAAGGATATGTCCATGAAGATACAATAGAATCAGTACGCAATTTCTATGAATCCAATGAAGGGCTTTCAATCATCAATGCCACGGTGCGTAATACCATCTTAGGTTATTTTAAAGGCTTGCTGGAAAACTTGGAGGAATCTGACTATCAGAACTACTTTGAAATCTCCAAGATCTTTAATATTTATATGAAAATATTTTCCAATGAAAAGTTCAATCAGGATGTCCAAGCTCTAAACCAGAAATTTGTACATAAACTGCTCTCCAAATTCAATGATAAGCGAGGAAAAGACTATCAAGAGATCAAAAAATTTGTCACTGGCCACTTTGCCGATCTTGAATATATGAAGGAGAAAGATATTACCGAGCTTTTTAAAAGCAAACGAAAAAAGACTACCGCATAAATGGCGGTATCTTTGTTTCTAAGCTGAAGTTTCATTTTATTTTTACTTCATATACTATTTGCAAATCATTAATATTTGGTTGTAAACCATTTTGATTATTTGTTCGTTTCATATAAATGATCAAAGATCTTGTAGCATCTTTTAAAGCATATTGGGAAGCTTGGACTATTATAGTTGACAAAAAACTGTGGTTATATCTATTTTTACCTGGACTGATCAGCTTGTTTTATGGCCTTTTTGTTGGTTTTACTGCTTGGTACTGGTCAGATAATCTAAAAGACCTTGTTTTTACAGCCTTGCCTATGGATTCGGATTCAAAAGTATGGGCTAAACTTACTTCTGGATTTATAAGTGTTGGAATTGCTTCTACCGGAGTGGTAGTGTATAAATATGTGATCTTAGTTTTATTATCCCCGATTTTAAATGCACTTTCTCGAAGAGTGGAAGAAGCCGTCGTTGGGTATTCAATTTCTTATAAAAAAGAATCCAATGAAACGGCAATCCATGACTTTGGAAGGGCAGCGCTCTCTGCTACCAGGAATTTTTTAAAAGAAATGTTGCTTACCCTAGCTATTTTGATCATAGGGCTGGTTCCGATATTAGGCGTGGTTGCAGCTCCGCTTATATTTTTGTTGCAATCCTTGTTTGTAGGATACACGAATCTTGATTTTGCCTTGAATAGGTATTTTAGTATCAACAGCAGTGTGGATTTTATACGAAAAAATATGGGGTTGAGCTTGGGCAATGGTATTGCATTTATGCTCATCATCATGATACCTGTCGTTGGCTTGTTTTTCGCACCTTCGTTAGGTACTGCAGCGGCTACTTTAAAAGCAGTTCCAAGAATTTACAGACCTACATACGCCTAGTTGCGGTTTAATAATCGGGCTTTTCACCATTCTTCGATTCAACAAAGCATCAGAAGCTAAGTCATAATTTTCGTATCTTAGCTGCTTTAGAAACCTCATGGGCTTTTCAGCATACATTCTGGAGACATTGAAGCGATATGGCAAAGCTGACTTGGGTCCACTGGGTAGTTTTGTACTTGATTATCAGCCTGCAAATTGGATTATTGGAAAGGAGAATTTTCAGCCTCCGATTGCAAAACTTTCATGGCTAGCATCTACTGGATTATCGGTTGATGAATCTACTGTCCCTCAAGTGATTGCCTTATTGCATGATATCCCTTATCCACAAGCTCGTGATTTTTTCAAAAAAACTATTGAAACGTTTCAAGAATCGTTGGCTGATCGTACTATAGATTTTGGCATTTTAGGGACATTGAAGAAGGACTTAGATAAACAGCAACTTTTATTTGAAGTAAACCCGAAATTTATAGACTCAGTGAAGCAGGATGCCCTTCGATTGCAACCTTTAGCTAGAAAAGCACAAGAAAATGAATCCTATAACTGGTGGTTGGTATTAGCTTCCGCATTATTCCTTGCAACAATTTTTTGGTTGATCCACATTTTAACTCGGCATGATGATCTCAATACTTCCAATTCCCTCATGCCTTTTGTGACAAGTACTTCAATTAAACAGACGAACTCATCTCCAATTGCTGTGGATAATAGGACTGACTCGATCTCCACTCAACCGAATCGTCTTGGGCCATTTATCATTATTGCTGGAACATTTTGTAAGCGAGTAAATATTAATCGAATGAGAAACTCATTGAAAGCAACCACTTTTGAAGTTTACGAAGAAGCTTTACCGAACAATTGTACTCGATTAGGTGTGAAAACCTACTCCACGCCAGAATCCATAGAGGCGCTTGAACAAATTCGAAAAAACATAGAACCTTCAGCTTGGATATTAGATCAATAAGTATGAATCAAAAAAAAATATTTGAAGACTGTCCTTTATTAACACATCAGCAGAATGGCATGTTTTTATTGATTGCAGGCCCGTGTGTCGTTGAAAGTAGGGACTTATTGTTTCGAGTCGCAGAGCATTTATTAAATATCACCACAAGATTAAGGATCCCTTATATCTTCAAATCATCTTATCGAAAAGGAAATCGGAGTAGCAAAGATTCATTTTCTGGTATTGGTGATGTGAAGGCGCTGGAATATCTTCAGGAAATCAGAGAATATTTTAAGATCCCTGTATTGACAGATTTTCACACGGAAACAGAAGCCTCACTTGCTGCTAAATATGTAGATGTGTTACAAATTCCTGCATTTTTATGTAGACAGACTAGTTTATTGGAAGCGGCGGCAGAGACTGGCAAAGTCATTAATATCAAGAAAGGCCAATTTATGGGTCCTGAAGCTATGAAGTATGCTGTAGATAAGGTGCTGAATAAAGGCAACAATAAAGTATGGCTGACTGAACGAGGTACAACATTCGGATACCAAGATCTTATCGTCGATATGCGTAGTATACCAATAATGCAAAATTTAGGTGTGCCTGTTATTTTGGATGTCACACACGCATTGCAACAACCCAATCAATCTACCGGAGTCACAGGAGGTCATCCTAAAATGATTCAAACTATTGCCAGTGCAGGTATAGCATCAGGATCAGACGGCGTATTTATAGAAACCCATCCTGATCCATCTATCGCCAAATCAGATGGAGCAAATATGTTGCCTTTAGATAAAATGGAAGCCCTACTGGAAAGATTAACTAAGATAAGGTTAGCAATAGCT
>JAYSTG010000436.1:0-9382 GCA_043719965.1 Saprospiraceae bacterium
GACATTACCCAAGGATATAAGCCCATCCTCCAAGCCTATCTGGCCAAAAGAAATCGTATGGGCTAAAAGGATTATTTTCCAAAAGATTTCGCTTAGGTACTGATCCCGCAAATTGGGATTCTATTTGTATTTTTACAAAAAAAACTTATGGTATTACTAAGTAAAATCTCCACTAGGGCTCCAAAAGGCCTTGATAAGGAAGAAATCAAAAAGAAGACTGAAAAAATGACTAAGGAGATAGCCGTCCTACAGCATGCATTATATGCCGAAAAAAAACAAAGCCTATTAGTAGTTTTTCAAGGTATGGATGCCAGTGGAAAAGACGGTGCTACCAAACATGTATTCAAGCATTGTGGCACTATTGGTATAGATGCATTTGGGTTTAAAAAACCCACCGATGAGGAATTTGCACATGATTTTCTATGGAGAGTACATAAACTCGCTCCTGCCAAGGGTTATATACAGATTTTCAATAGATCGCATTATGAGGATATATTGATTCAGCGAGTGCACCATTGGATCGATGCCAAACGAGTAAAAAACAGAATGAATGCCATCAATGCATTCGAACAATTATTAGAATTTGATAACAATACTAAGGTTATAAAATTTTATATGCATATTTCGAAAGAAAAACAAAGAGAAAAACTCCAAGAACGCATAGATGATCCCACTAAAAACTGGAAACATAATAATTCAGATTGGGAACAAACTACGTTCTGGGCTCAATATCGCAAAGCATATGAATATGCTATCAATGAAAGCGCCATTCCCTGGCATATAGCTCCTGTAGATCAAAAATGGTATAGAGATTATTCCATTGCAAAAGTAATTTTGGATACGCTGAAAAAAATGAACCCTATACTACCTCTTTTGACTGAAGATGATAAACTCGCCATGATCAAGCTGCAGTCTAAAAATGGTCTTTAAGTATGACTGAAGTTCGGGTCGATAAATGGTTATGGAGCATACGATTATTCAAATCGCGTACCATAGCTACCGATGCGTGCAAAGAAGGTAAAATAAGAATAGGTGAAGCCATTTTGAAACCATCACATGACATAAAAGTCGGTGACTTACTTTTTGTTTACAAAGAAGGCTTTAAACTGGAAATTAAAGTAAAAGACCTACTGGAAAAACGCGTAAGTGCGGTCCTGGCAAAAAAATTTTACGATAACCTCACTCCAGAAGAAGAACTAAATAAATATAAGTCCTGGTATGTAAGTAAGGCAGCTGCAGAAATAAGAGAACGAGGTACCGGTCGACCTACCAAAAAAGAACGCAGAGAGATAGATGATTATAAGGACGAAGGAGATGACGGCAAAGAAGATTTTTGGTTGGAAGATTAATGGGTTGAAAGTCTGGATGAAGAAATACTTCCTCAAGACCTTATTGCTTTATTTCTGCAACAATCACACATCCCTTCTCGGCCAAGACGCTGAAGCTATTTATCAAGTCATTACCATGGACTCCATGACTATTCAAGCAAGTCAAGATGATCTTGATGTAAAAAAGTTTATTGATTGGATGATCAAAGATCAAAGTTTTTATACTGCTTTCAAAAACCTCCGTTCAGCAGGGTATACATTCAAAAACAAGATTCTAATTTTGGATAAAAAGCAAAAATTATCAGCTTCCTATACCAGCCTTGGCCATCAACATTATACTCACCCGTGTCGGACTATGGGTGAATCAGAAAAAGTGATCTCAGGAGACTTCTTTGATCGTCATGGAGATTACCAATATTACACCTCAAAACTGTATGATCGATTGTTTTTTACTCATGGCACGGTTTGCGTCGATTCGACATCTAATGCTTCTTCAGAGCTAAGCCGAATGGAAAAAAATGTACAAGAGTTAAAAAAGCTCATGTTTTCTCCTGGGAGCAAAGCGGATATCCCTTTATTGGGTAACAAAACCGCTATTTTCGAAAAACAAATGCAACCATACTACGATTATCGGATCATGGCGGATAGCGCGAACGGTAGGTCATGTTTTTTATTTGAAATAGAAGTAAAACCGATGTACCAAGAGGATAAAGAACACAAAACTGTGGTTAAAAAGCTTCAGACCTGGTTTGATCAGGACCATCGTCAAATCGTCAAGCGAGTCTATCATCTTGTCGGCCAGACCTTAGCTTATTCCTTTGATGTAACAATGCGAGTCGATGTATCATCAGTTGGAGATCAGTTTTTTCCATCCATCATCCAATATGATGGATCGTGGAAAGTGCTTGGTAAACGAAGAGAAAATGCTAAGTTTACAGTCGAGTTTTATAATTTCAAACCATAATACATGATAGCCATCTGTGATAGTGGAGCTTCCAAGGGTGACTGGGCTCTGTTAAGCCAGGATAGCACGATCTATCGAGAAAGCAATGGCTTCAATCCCTATACCCATGATCATGAGCGATATCAAAAAAATTTATTGGATACTTTAGAAACTACCGATAGAAACGGAGTTACTCAAGTCTTTTTCTATGGATCCGGATGTGCTGAAAGTGGGCAAAAGATTAAAGTCCAGGAATTATTACAGTCCGTATTTAAAAATGCAACTTTAGTAGAGGTTCAAACTGATCTTTTAGCAGCTGCAAGAGCTACTTGTGGTAAAGCAGCAGGAATTGCTTGCATTCTGGGTACAGGGTCCAATTCAGGCCTTTATGACGGGCATAATTTCATAGATTCTGTACCTAATCTGGGTTATTTACTCGGTGATGAGGGTAGTGGAAATTATGTAGGCAAATTATTAGTAAGGGCATATTCGTTTCGGGTTATGCCAGAGGATCTAAAAAAAGCATTTGATGAATTTCATCCCGGAGGCCATGATGCTATAGTAAAAAATTTGTACAGCAAAGATCAAGCGGTAAATACCTATCTGGCCACATTCATGAAATTTGCGTTTGAGCAGCAGGACCACCCCTTCATTGGTTATATCTTGAATAAAAATTTTCAAGATCTCATTGATACCAATCTATCCAAATATGGACCTTTTCAAGCTATTCCAATTCACTTTGTAGGTTCGGTTTCTTATTTTTTCCAATCCAAATTAAAAGATTGTCTAGCCGCTAATCATATGACTTATGGAAAAATCTTGGCTAAGCCATTACATGAATTAGTAGAATACCATCGTAATATAGCATCATGATAATCGTCGAAATACAAACTACATTCCCCGATGAAAAGGCTGCGAGTCATATTTGTGGCATACTTATCGCAGACCGATTGATCGCTTGCGTCAATATCGTACCTGCTAAAAGCTTATACCCCTGGAAAGGTGATTTGCAGATAGAGTCCGAGTGCATTGCTTTTATTAAAACTTCAGTCACCAACTTGGATCCAGTCATCCAAAGATTAAAAGCCATCCACCCTTATGAGCTACCGGCCATTCTATATTGGGTGATTCAGACTACCGAAGAATATGGTACCTGGGTACAAGCGCAGTCGAGTCCATTGCCTTGATATTTAAACCATTTTATCCGCACAATTACTACTTGCAAAAGCATCAGGCTTGGCTTTGAACACAAAGCCCATGCCCAAAATATAACCCATAGCTTCTTTTAGTGCTTCGTTGGACTTAAAATGGGGGTCGGTGTTGATATCAGCATGTACTTCCAGGCCAACATCATGCTCGTCCAATAAATCACATAGATGATAAGCTATCTCTACCGACATAGATACTTCTGTAATCATTCGTTCTTTGAGACTCATGTTTTTGGGCTTATGTTGATTTTTAATGAACATAAATCCACCCTTTTTTTCCCGTAGGAATACAATCACAGTAGCAAATTCAATACCATCTTGGCGCACCTCAGAGTCAGTACCTATACACACTTTTAGTTTATTGCCAAGAGCCTTTTCACGAATTAATGTTGCGGTGACAGCAGCTAAGATTGTCTCTTCGATTATGGTTCCATCCAGTTTTCTCCATCGCATGTGATCTAAATTTTAGTCTAAATTACGGTATTAGAGGCATATACAAACCAAAAGTTGATAAATGGATCTTTTAATTTATGTACAGCAATCATCCATTTACCTTGATTCTTAGCTCTTAAAGGACAAAAAAATTACACTTGATGAATACTTTTGAAATTGACTCGTATAAACTGTAATTTTGCAGGTAAGTCATTAAACATGAATAAATTTAATATCATTGCCGGATTACTCATTTTAGTGAGTATTGCCATATTTTTTTCGCTGTCCAAGGATGTCAGCACCTATGCATCCTTTTCAGAAGCGTCACAAAATCAACAACGGGTCAAGGTTGCAGGCCTATTAGCCAAGAATAAAGAAATGTATTACAACCCAACAGAGAATCCAAATTACTTTTCTTTCTATCTCAGAGACCCCAAAGGAGAAGAAAGAAAAGTCATCCTGTTGCAGGGAAAACCCCAAGACTTTGACCGATCTGAACAAATCGTGGTCACCGGTGAAATGAAAGGTGAGGAATTTGTTGCAAACGAGGTTTTACTTAAATGCCCTTCGAAATATAAGGATGAAGAAATTTACATGAAAAAACAAATTTAAGATGCCACCTATTGAATATTTAGGTGAACATCGTTGGATAGGATATGTTTTACATGCTGCGGTAATCCTAGGATTTTTGGCAAGTGCCAATGCATGTATCTCCTATTTTAAAGCAGCAAAAAACGAAGAATCCGTTTGGAAAAAATATGCCCGATGGTCGTTTGTAGGACAAGGGGCGATGGTGTGGCTTTGCATAGGGTTGATGTTCTATGCCATGCTCAATCATTACTATGAATTTGAATACGTACGACATCATATCTCGGATGATCTTCCTTTTAAATATGTATTTGCAGCATTCTGGGAAGGACAAGAAGGTAGTTTTTTACTTTGGATGTTTTGGAACGTTGCACTAGGCCTTATATTGATCAAGACTAGTGGCAGATGGGAGTCGCCTGCTATGGGCGTGTTTTCATTATTACAAATTTTTTTATTCTCCATGTTACTAGGATTAAATGTTGGGGCCGAAGAGCATCTATTTAAAGTAGGTAGCAGCCCAAGTCTATTAGTACGGGAAACTTTTCAAGCACCGATATTTCAAAACCCCGATTATATAAAACTAATTAAAGGCAATGGCCTTAATCCATTACTCCAGAACTATTGGATGACGATACACCCCCCCACTCTATTTTTAGGTTTTGCCTCGACTATTGTTCCTTTTTTATTCGCTTTTGCAGGATGGTTTAAAAAGGACTCAAAAGCTTGGCTCAAGCCTGC
Organism: Saprospiraceae bacterium; assembly: GCA_043719965.1. Lineage (GTDB taxonomy): Bacteria > Bacteroidota > Bacteroidia > Chitinophagales > Saprospiraceae > JADJLQ01. Next base: position 5,238 of record JAYSTG010000436.1, read on the forward strand.
TCAAGAATGGGCTTTATTTAGTGGATTTATACTAGGTCTCGGCATATTGATGGGCGGAGCATGGGCTTATGAAGCTCTGAGCTTTGGTGGCTATTGGGCTTGGGACCCTGTAGAAAACATGTCTTTCGTGCCTTGGATCATGGTCGTTGCAGGATTGCATACCAATCTTATTGCACGTAGTACAGGCAGAGCTATTACTGCAACCTATCTGTATTATTTTATAGCCTTCGTGCTTGTACTGTATTCAACTTACTTGACTCGAAGCGGAGTCTTGGGCAATACCAGTGCACACGCATTTACAGATATGGGATTGGAATGGCAACTGGTACTGATGCTATTCGTCTTCATTGGCGTAGGTGTCTATCAATATTTTAAAAACAAAAAACATATCATCTCACCTACGGACGAAGACAAAATCAATAGTCGTGAATATTGGATGTTCATCGGGGCTATGGTCTTATTATTTTCTTCTATTTTGATTACTGGCGCTACTTCTTTACCAGTTTTTAATAAAATCATGACCGTATTCAATAGTTCCTACGCCGGTCAGGTCATCGTAGAGCCTATCAGTCATCACAATCGATATCAACTCTGGATAGCCATCTTAGTCACGTTGATTAGTGGATTAGCTGAAATGCTCCGATATAAAGAGATGCATTGGGATACTTACAAAAAAAGATTTTTAAAATTAATTAGTATCACCTTAGCGATCAGTTCCATTTTATTTGGCCTTACTATCAGGTACTTAGAAAACCCGGGGTGGCAACACCTGGTGCTTCAATTTGCAGGCATATTTGCAATAGTGACCAACGTGAATTATCTCATATCTTTTTTAAGAGGTAATTTAAAAATGGCTGGCTCTGCGATGTCTCACTTCGGATTCGGAGTGATGATATTGGGAATTTTGGCCACAGGACTAAATAAAAAAATTATTTCAAGCAACCTTTTCACGCAATCTGATCTCATCGAAGGATTTCAGCCGGAGGATTACATGAAAAATCTCATGTTACTCAAAGGGGTGTCTATGCCTATCAAGGATTTTGAAGTGACTTATTTGTCCGATACTTTACTGGACCCCTTCAATCGGACCTTCAACATTCGTTTTGATCAAAAAGATTCCAGCGGTAGGACTATAAAGTCTATCAATTCTACTCCTAATCTGGTCTATGGTAGGAATGAGGGTCAACCCGTATCTACTAATCCCTCAGTCTATCGCACGCTGACTAAAGATTTATATACTTATGTAAATTGGTTACCTCCCACAATGATGAATGCCACCGAGGCAGAGAAATCAGAATCAAATCTCAAATATAAAAATCATAAAGTGATGGTCGGAGATACCATCTTTATATCAGGTGGATATGGTACGATACGTTCAATTACCAATTTTACGAACCATCCGGACTATGCATCGAAACCTGGTGATGAAGTATTAGGAGTCAATTTCGAATTTCGACAACTCAATGATACCAACTCGTATTCGGCTCATACTGCTATCATTTCAAGAGAAAATTTATACTTCACGTTACCCACGACACAAAATGATATGGCCGTGAAGTTGAAAGTCAATCCGAATAGCTTGGAAACTTTTTATCCAAATGATGAATTGGGATCAGATATCGAATTAAAAGAAAACCAACAAGGAGTGGTCGATGGATATACTCTTAAATTTAAAGGATTCGATAAAAATCCATCTAAAGAAAAATATGCTTACTTAGAAAATGATATCGCCGTCAGTACGTTATTGGAGGTTTCTACGCCCCTTGGCAAGTCCTATTCCACAGCACCTATATTTTTGATTCGAAAAAATCAAATAAGCTTAGTTCATGATTATATTTTTGAAGAAAGATTAAGACTTTCTTGTGTAAAAATTGATCCACAAAAAGAAAGCGTGGTCATACGATTAAGAAAACCAATGGAACCACCAGTCCTTGAAATTGATCTGGCTGAAAAAGCTCCACGTAACGATCTGATCGTGATTCAATCCATAGTATTTCCTGGTATCAATTTGTTTTGGTTGGGCTCTTTGCTGATGTTAGGCGGACTACTGTTAAGCGGTATACGCAGATGGGTACAGAAGAACTAGTATACTTTTTATGTCGGTACCTTCCTCTAATGCATTAAAAATAGTATTAATTGGGTCAGGCAATGTAGCGACCCAGCTCGGTAAAACAATCTCTGCCTTAAGGGGATATCCGATCATTCAAGTCTTTGGTAAAAACCTATCTCATGCAAAAGCATTAGGCTATAAACTACAATGTCCATATACCAATCATCTAACGGAAATCAATCGATATGCTGATCTTTACCTTATGGCTGTCAAAGATGATGCGATAGGTCTTGTGGTTAAACAATTGAGTGAATACCTTCCATCCAAGTCGTTGGTAGTGCATACTTCCGGGAGTGTAGGCATGAAGGAACTGGAACCTTGGTTCTTGAATCATGGGGTCCTTTATCCAATACAGACATTCAGTAAATCTAAAAAAAGTGCCAGTCAAGCCTTTCCAGTATTAATTACATCTTCCAATAGAAAAAGTAAATCCTTGATGACGGATCTTGCAAATAAAATCAGCTCTACTGTACTTTACATTCAGGATGAAAATAGAGCGCGGGTTCATCTTGCAGCGGTATTGGTCAATAATTTTACAAACCACCTTTACGAAATGGCTTTTCTTTTATTAAAAGAAAAGAAGATAGACTTTGAAATCTTATTCCCTTTAATCGAGGAAACAACCCACAAACTCAGAACGATGAAACCACAGGAAGCTCAGACTGGACCTGCACGTAGAAATGACCAAAAAGTAATTGCCGGACACCGACTATTTTTGAAAGCTAATCACCCGTCTTGGTTGAAATTATATAATTTTATGACAGATTCGATCATTAGCACCTACTCTAAATAATGGCAATTGAGAATTTTTTATTTCTAATCCGATTAACCTATGGCTATTGAAGTAAAGATAGATCCCAGTTGGTATGAAGTTTTAAAAGACGAATTTTCAAAACCTTATTTTGTATCTCTTAAATCATTTTTAAAAGAAGAAAAAAGCAAAGATAAAATAATTTATCCTCCTGGAAATCTGATCTTTAACGCATTTAATCGATGTACTTTCGGCAATGTGAAAGTGGTCATCTTGGGTCAAGACCCGTATCATGGAGAAAATCAAGCCATGGGACTTAGTTTTTCTGTGCCTAAAGGTGTCATCATACCTGCATCTTTAAAAAATATTTATAAAGAATTACATTCAGATATCGGAATGACTATTCCACAGCATGGGGATTTAAGTAGTTGGGCAGACCAAGGCGTGTTTTTGCTCAATGCCATATTGACGGTTGAAAAAGCACTGGCCAGCTCACATCAAAAATCAGGATGGCAGGAGTTCACAGATGCTGTCATCAAGACCTTATCTGATCGGAAGCATGGATTGGTGTTCCTCCTTTGGGGGAATTTTGCAAAAAATAAAAAAGTATTGATCGATCCTATGAAACATTATGTTCTCGAAGCTGCCCACCCTTCGCCTTTGGCAGGAGGAGCCTTTATGGGGAGCCGGCATTTCTCTCAAACCAATGAAATATTGACTAAAAATCATAAATCTACAATCGAATGGACCATAGAAAATTGATGATTATTACTTTGTCTTCTGGGGCCTTGGCAGTTGCATTAGGTGCTTTTGGTGCCCATGGACTAAAACCTTTGTTGGACGAATCGGCCATGTCAAATTTTCAAACCGCCAATAGATATCATTTTTATCATACTTTCTTGGCATTCTTTTATTTAATTTGGAGTCCTTTATCTAACATAACACAAAGGGCTGCTATTTTTGCATTAATCGGAATACTATTGTTTTCAGGATCATTATATTTGTTGGCTTTGCGGGTTATAATCCCTATTTTCCCTACTTTGTTAGGTTTCATTACCCCTATTGGTGGACTATTGTTTGTTTTCAGTTGGTTGCTTGGTATTCGATATATATTAAAAAAATCTCAATTTTAACATCACGATTTTGTGAAATTCTAACCAATAACAATTATATTCGTGGTAGAAACTAATAAAACCATTACTATGACAAAAAGAATTTTGACTTTATTACTTGCGGTGACTTTCTTAAGTACTACTGCATTTTCTACCAATTCAGTAAAAAACT
>JAYSTG010000437.1:0-3377 GCA_043719965.1 Saprospiraceae bacterium
CCTTTTTATAAAAATGTAGCACGAGAGGATAAAAGTATGGGAGAACACATACGATAAGGCACGCATAGTTCACGTGATTTCGATAAAAAGGTCTTACCACCACATTGATGGTATTAAATGCAAATCCCGTGAGTCCATGTCGAAATTCAATTATAACTACAGTTAAAGCTGCCGCCAGAATGGAAGTCAATGCAAACCATCGTAGTCGCTTTTGGTTTTTAAAAAACACAAAGGCCATGACATAAAACACGAATAAATACCAGGTCTTAGATAACCAATATTTGAAAGAAAGTAAAAAATCTGAACTCAAAACACTCACCAATAAAATCCAGACCCAATGAAATAGCAAAACCCAACTTAATGGGTGCCGAAACAAAACATAAACATCACGAAAGCGTCTACTCATTACATAGATCAGCCCAAGTACAAAGATCCACCACATTAACGGCTCATCAGGAAAATCAGTAGCCAAGCCGCCAGGTAGATCCATTTCTGTACTAAACGGTATACTACATAATAGTAGATAGTAAATCCAATGAGGCTTTTCAATACTGGTCCAAATAAATAATATGCCCATGGGAATTACCATCCAAAGAAGGTTGGCGGTCAAGGTGCTGACGATGGCTGCTATACAAACCAGTGCCGGGAAAATAAATCTTCCGGCAAATGGCGTTGAAATGTCAAGGCTATTTTCCATCGCCATGCATCAATCCCAGTAGTGTTTTAATAAATAATAAATCGATAATGCTATGGCTGAAAGAAAGGTTGCACCTATAACCAAAATACTTCTTACAGGTCGTGATTTATAATCCGGAGTCTCTGCAACGCTGACGGTAATGATGACATGCGGATCAGCCGATATTACATTGAGCGTTTGTTGATGCCTGACACGATCTTCATTGATCTGCGATTGCAATCGTTCCAGGCTGCTTTGTAATGCTGAAATCAAACTTACCCCTTGATTAAAATTTTCAAGATTGAAGGTTTGGTTTTTTGTGGATCCATTGATGGACTTGAGCTGAGTCTGCAATCCCCTAAGTTTAGCAGTCAAATACATCAAAGTGTCTTTCGGAGCATTTTGTTTTTTCAAAGATTCATATCTCGCTTGTTCGCCGGCAAGTTGATTTCCTATTTCAGTGGCGATATTGGCCATAGTTTCAGCCTGAGCATCGATATTGTAGATGGGGTATATTTTTCGTAATCTGGAGAGACTATCGCTCAAGGTGTGAATCAATCTTTGTTTTTCCACGATACTGTTTTCATAAGTCTTAGCCATATTACTCAAGCGGTTTACGATCATGGCATTAGAGAAGACATTGACGATTTCCCGAGCACTATTCGTCATCATGGTCGCTAATTCTTTATCCTTATCTTCTATACTGAGGTCTATCGCGTCATACTTTGTCTTGTTGGCTTCCAATAGTTTGCTTAGTTTTTTGCGGATTTTATGCTTAGCCAAAGGTTTGGTAGAATCGATCCTATAATGATTATACAAATCAAACTCTTGTATCAATCGATCTTTAATTTCATTACTTTGGCTGATGGTCAATAAGCGATCTAGATCCTGACCACTACCATAAAATTCCATTTCTTTGGTAGAGTGTCCAAAGATTTGTTCAGGTTTTGATAGGTCTAGACTTGCTGGGTAAAAAGTAGTAGTCGCTTTATAATAGTTTTTTAGTAACAAGGATAGTGCGGCAGTACTTAATAATACGACCAATGACCATCGGATAATAGGTTTTCTATTTCGCCAAATTACTTGTATAGCATCTTTGATATGCTCCGATTCTTCCATGCGACGAAAGTAGGGATTTCTTAGCATCTGGAGAGGGGGAAGAAGCTCGGAGATCAGTATTCATAACCGACTCGCGAAATTACCCTGATTTTTGCTTTAGCGTGGATAGGATGGATTTTAAAGGAATGATATCAAAAATCATCAATAGAAGGGATGCAACGCTAAAAAGCAAGATCAATCTATACCCCTGATCGAGCGGAGTTAAATTTAATAACCAGATTAATGCAATCAGAATGGACATCGTGATGAACAATGTTTTACTTTGAGATAACGTTATTTTGACCAAATCAAATTTTTCAACTAAATAAATCAATAAAAAACTAGTGCATACCTGCGTGATTAAAGCTGTTAAAGCGGCCCCACGGGCACCAAATCGGGGCGTCAGTATCACATGACAAACGATATTAATAGCAATGGAGACTAAAAAATAATAATTCATGACCTTGGCTTTGCCCGAAGCGGTAATTAACGTACTTAATAGATAGTTGATGGTAAGCGGGATGAGCGTGAACATGACGATATGCAATATATTCGGATGATCATCTACATAAAGCACTTGCATGATATACCTATGGTGACTGGCAATCGTAAAACTGATCAATACGGAAAGACTCACCATCAGACTCCAAGCCAGGTCAAATAAAGATTGATATCCTTTGACATCTTTAGCACTCATGGCGTGAGAAAACATAGGAAGTAATATACCTGCGAATAAAAACCCCATCATATTAGCAGCATCTAACAATCTATAGGCTGCTGCATAGATGCCGGCTTGATTATCGCCATCGCTAGTCAAGATATTGATCCAGACGGGTTCCATCCGACAAAATAGTACCATAAGGATAAATATCCCTGCGAAAGGTAAGCTATCCCGGATAATGTTGCGAGTATTTCTGAAATCAATTTTTGGAATAGAGATTCCTATCCGACGAATAATCCAAATAAAACTCAATACAAATGGAATCAACATAGAAATTGTCTGTAACCACAAAAAATCTTCTATCTCATGGATAGTTCCCACCACTATACCTAAAGTAAATAAACTGATGAAAATTAATTTATCAGCAATAGACATAATACTATCCATTCTAAAATGGCCAAGTCCAGAGATATAAGCCCTGAAAAATAATATACCTGATAACAGGATTTGATTTATCCCTATCCAGGTTATGATCATTGGATATTTTTGCAAGTATCCGCCGATCCAAGTTGTACCTATAAATATCACTATAAAAAAAAGAGCTAGAACAGGTTTGATCCATACCGTATCCTGCCACAGGCTTTGGAGGCCATCGCGGTGCGCTGATAACCGTTGATTGGCATAACTGCTGATACCCATATCCAGCACGATCTGAGGCAACATAGAAAGTGAAAACAAAGTAAAATAGAGCCCCCAGACTTCAGTACCAACCTGATTTTGAATATTGCGTTCTACAAAAAATATGTAATAAGGTTTGATAAGCACATTGGCCAGAATGAGGAAGGATACATTGACGATAAGTTCACGACGATACATGGACATGATGAGGGTGGAAGATACAAAGAATCTTAAGCGTCCATTAATGTCCCAAAAAGGTAATAA
>JAYSTG010000438.1:0-9351 GCA_043719965.1 Saprospiraceae bacterium
CAGTACAATAATTCACTTATTTATCCATGAAGAAAATTGCATCATTCCTGATATTATTCAGTGGAATAGTTACGCTATCGATTGCACAATCTTTTAGTAAACTACTCAGACCCAAACCCGGGATCGTCTCTTATACGTTCAGAAAAACCTTTGCCTCAGATATGCCCGGTACTTTAGATTATATAAAATCATTAGGCCTAGACAATATTGAATTTTCAAATCTCTTTGGACAAAATGCCCACGATATTCGGACCATGATGGACCGAAGGGGGATACGATGTACGAGTTTTGGTGTGTCCTGGGATGACATCATGAAAAAACGAGAAACTGTGATTGAAAATGCCAAAATCTTAGGCGCAACCTATGTAAGAGTTGCTTGGGTACCCAATGAAAAAACATGGGACCTCGAATTTACTAAGCAGACCGCCGAACATTTTAATGAAATCGGTAAAGATCTCAAGGCCATTGGTCTCTCATTCTGTTATCATAATCATGGTTATGAATTCCAACCTCATGGATCAGGCACCTTATATGATGTACTTATGAGCGAGACCAATCCGGATTATGTATCCTATGAAATCGATATACTCTGGGTCAAACATCCCGGCCAAGACCCTGCTAAGCTCATCAAAAAATATCCAAATCGATTCAAACTGATGCATGTGAAAGATCTCAAACGTGGCGTGGTTGGTGATCTCTCCGGTAAAACGCCAACTGATAATGATGTCACCTTAGGCACAGGTCAGATCGATCTAAAAAAAGTACTAAGAGCAGCCAAAAAATCCTCTATTGAACATTTTTATATCGAAGATGAAAATGATAACGCCTGGAATCAAGTTCCATTGAGTATTGCATATTTAAAAGGAAAGTAGCCTTGGGAATATTTGCTATTGCTTATTAATTATACAGGCATGATTCGTAAAAATTTATAATTTTATTTCAGATTTTAAACTTTAAAAACATGATCAAACGACGATCAGCTATCACTCAGCTTGCAGCTGGATTAGGAACACTCATGAGTATGCCTGCTTGGGCCAGCTACTGGAATGCTTCTTCCCTGCATAATTATTCCTTTTTATCTCCAAGTGATGATGCTTTGTTGGCAGCTATCACCGACACCATTATTCCAAAGACTGACACTCCTGGTGCTAATGAATTGGGGGTACCTCAGTTTATTCAAAAACTAGTCAAAGACTGTTATGACAAGCCTGCACAAAACAATCTCAGTATGGGCCTTGTAACTACGGACGCGTTAGCTATTTCAGAATTCGGCAATCCTTTTGTTTCATTAAATAAAAAACAGAGACTAGATGTACTGCAAAAGATGTCAGTATCTCCATACCCTGATCAAAAGATTTTTTTAAACATGATCAAACGAATGACCATCGACGCTTATATGGGCTCTGAATATGCAATGACCACAATTACCAAATTTGAGATGGCTCCAAATCGCTATTATGGTTGTGTACCCATAAAACCTTCATAATTCTATTTAAAACAAACTTTCATTTTATCATTTCATGTCAAATCTCAATATAGAATCTATCAAAAAGAGAACCTATGATGCCATCGTTATCGGATCTGGAATCAGTGGAGGATGGTCTGCAAAGGAATTGACAGATAGAGGCCTCAAGACCCTTATGCTCGAACGAGGACGCGATGTAAAACATAATATCGATTATCCAACCTCCACTAAACAACCATGGGAATTTGAACACCGTCGACAATTACCCCTCGAAACTAAACTAGCAAATCCTATTATTTCTAAATGCTATGCCTTCTATGAAGGTACGACTCAGTTTTTCGTAAAAGATGAAGAACATCCTTATGTGCAAGTCAAACCTTTTGATTGGATCAGAGGATATCAAGTCGGCGGTAAATCCTTGATGTGGGCTCGAATGACACAACGATGGAGTGATTTTGATTATGAGGGACCTGCTCGCGATGGATATGCTGTGGATTGGCCAGTTCGATATGCTGATATGGCACCTTGGTATAGTCATGTGGAAAAGTTTGCAGGTATCGCTGGCAATAAAGATGGACTCCCTATTTTACCGGATGGTGAGTTTTTACCTCCATATGAATTATCTTGTGTAGAAAAATACTTCAAAGAACAGCTCACAAAACATTATTCAGATCGATATGTAATCAGTGGTCGTACGGCCCACTTATCACAACCACAGGACATACACTACAAACAAGGTCGAGGCAAATGTGTCAATCGAACCATATGTGAACGAGGCTGTCCCTATGGTGGATATTTCAGTAGCAATGCCACGACTATCCCCTGGGCTTTGAAATCCGGCAAACTCACGTTGAGACCTCAGTCTGTGGTTCATTCTATACTCTATGACGAAAGTAAGAACAAAGCAATAGGTGTCAAAGTAATCGATACCATCACCAAAGAAGAAATAGATTTCTTTGCCAAAATCATTTTTGTAAACGCGGCTGCACTGAACAGCAATTTAATTCTCTTAAATTCTAAATCCAATCGTTTCCCAAATGGTTTGGGTAATGATAGCGGAGTGTTAGGGAAATATATTGCCTTTCACAATTATCGTGCTCGTATCTCTGCCGAATATGATGGCCATCTGGATACGACTACTGAAGGTCGAAAACCAAGTTCCGGTTATATCCCTCGATTCAGAAATGTGTATAAGCAAGAGACCGATTTCCTCAGAGGATATGCATCGGGATTCAGTGCCAATCGCAGTGAAATACGCAACAATGAAGGGCTCGGCGAAGCACTAAAAGACAACTTCATAAAGACTCGTTGGAGCAATTGGCGAGTAGGGTCTGGTATCATGGGCGAGACCATCCCAAAGGAATCCAATTTTGTAGCGCTGGATACAGAGAAAAAAGATCAATGGGGTATACCTCAATTAAAAATCTCCGTAGGATACGATGACAATGACGAAAAAATGATCAAAGATTTTTTTGATCAATTCAGTGAAATGTATACAAAAGCAGGATTTACGAATATTCATACGAGCGATAGTAATCAAGCCGCAGGTCTCGACATTCATGAAATGGGAGGAGTACGTATGGGTCATGATCCCAAAACTTCTATGCTCAACAAATGGAATCAACTGCATGCCTGCAAAAATGTATTCGTTACGGATGGATCTTGCATGACTTCTACATCCACACAAAATCCGTCCCTTACTTATATGGCCTATTCGGCTAGAGCTGCTGATTATGCTGTACAGGAGTTGAAGAAAAAGAATCTATAAAATATATTTTCATTTTTATTCATGCCTAATTTTAATATTGACTCCATCAAAAAAAGAACTTATGATGCCATTGTAATTGGTTCAGGTATCAGTGGAGGATGGTCTGCAAAAGAACTTACCGATCATGGATTGAAAACATTGATGTTAGAGCGCGGTCGCGATGTGCGTCATATCGTAGACTACCCTACTGCTACGAAGATGCCATGGGAATACGAACATCGCGGTCAGTTGCCTTTGTCTGTTATTCAAGCCAATCCTATCCTATCAAGATGCTATGCATTTTACGAGGGCAGTTCACATTTTTTTGTAAAAGATGCAGAACACCCTTATGTTCAAGACAAACCATTTGATTGGATCCGCGGCTATCAGGTTGGAGGTAAATCTCTGATGTGGGCGAGATGGTCACAGCGATGGAGTGACTTTGACTATGAAGGCCCTGCTCGCGACGGTTTTGCGGTGGATTGGCCTATTCGATATATTGATATGGCACCCTGGTATAGCCATGTAGAAAAATTTGCAGGCATAGCCGGCAATAAAGATGGTATCCCCACCTTACCGGATGGCGAGTTTTTGCCCGCCTTTGAAATGTCTTGTATTGAAAAATATTTCAAAGAAAAAGTAAGCGCTAAATATCCTGACCGCTATGTGATCAGTAGCAGAGTAGCACACTTGACACAACCTCAAGACATCCATATTAAGCAAGGCAGAGGCAAATGTGTCAATCGTACCATTTGTGAACGAGGATGTCCGTATGGAGGTTACTTTAGTAGTAACTCCTCGACCCTTCCATGGGCTATGAAATCCGGCAAACTTACGCTCAGACCTCAGTCTGTGGTTCACTCCATTATCTATGATGAACAAAAAGGTAAAGCCATCGGAGTCAAAGTCATCGATGCGATCACCAAAGAGGAAATAGAGTTCTATTCAAAAATTATTTTTGTAAATGCTTCGGCGCTTAATTCGAATTTGATTCTTTTAAATTCAAAGTCAAATCGATTTCCGAATGGACTTGGTAATGACAGTGGAGTTTTGGGCAAATATGTTGCCTTTCATAATTATCGCCCTCGAATCTCAGCGCAATACGATGGCCATCTCGAATCTACTACGGAAGGCAAAAGCCCCAGTCAAGGGTATGTGCCGAGGTTTCGAAATGTTTATAGACAGGAAACTGATTTTTTGCGTGGATATGCTTCAGGTTTTAGTGCGGATCGAGCCCAAATTCAAAAACACGATGGACTTGGAGTCGAACTTAAAAATAATATGAGTAAATCAAGTTTGACGCACTGGAATGTCGGTGCATTTATGATGGGTGAAACCATACCTAAGGAGTCCAATTATGTATCGCTGGATTCGATTAAAAAAGATGATTGGGGGATACCTTTATTGAAAGTATCGGTAGGATATGATGACAATGATGAGAAAATGATCAATGACTTTCATCAACAGTTTTCTGAAATGTTTACTACAGCAGGATTCACCAATATTAAAGCATTTGATAGCCACCAAGCAGCAGGTCTAGATATCCATGAAATGGGCGGTGTACGAATGGGATCGGACCCTAAAACCTCTATGCTCAATAAATGGCATCAAATCCACGCCTGTAAAAATGTTTTTGTTACCGATGGTTCTAGCATGACCTCTACCTCTACTCAAAACCCTTCGCTCACCTATATGGCATTTTCAGCTCGAGCGGCTGACTTTGCCGTAAAAGAGCTTCGTAAACGAAATTTATAAACATCAAGTCAGGAAAAGAAATTATTTTCAACAGATAATTTCAAGATATGGAACAAGAATCACTCGAGGGCCTGAGCCCGTCTAGTAAAAATCAACTTCATGATGCTGGATGGTGGGCCAAAGTAGTAGGAATCGTTGGCTTTATTTCGTCAGGAATCATGGCGATTGCATCGATTTTTATCATGATCGGTGGCCCTTTCCTAGACACTCTACTTCAGCAAGGTAAGGATGAGGAAAGTCCCCTCGGGAATACGGGAATATTTATGGGCCTTATATATTTATTTATGGCGGCATTTTATTTTTTCATGAGTTGGTGGGTATTCCGATTTGGGTCTGAAATACGCTTTGGATTAAAATCCAACTCCACAGAAGCGGTGGATTCTTCGTTTCATAATCTTAAAAATTACTTCCAGGCATTTGGAATCCTAATGCTTTTATGTGTTGGAATATTATTAATAGGAGTGTTTACAATTTTAGCGGTGTCATTTTTTAATTAATTTAAGCTGACATCATTATCGATTTAACTGCCAGAATTGAAAAAGAAAGACTGGTTAATACGAAGCAAATCATTCCTGGCTGAAGTCCCCATCGAAACGGTCAAAAGCGAATGGAGCAAAGGTCTGTCCGTCAGCATGGTGAAAGGTAGGTACCAATTATTCACGGATAAAGTCATTTACAGTTGGGAAGATCTTTATAAAAATTTTAGAATCACGATCAATAAATTAAAATCATCCCTGTTCAAACCCAAAAAAGTATTGGTACTTGGATTGGGTTTAGGATCTGTAATCCAAATCGTAGAGAAAAAATTTAAACAACACTTGGAATTTACAGCAGTAGAGTTAGACCCTGCCGTGCTCTATTTAATCCATAAATATGCTTCAGGCCAATTTCGTTCACCGGTAGAGTTTATTCAGGCTGATGCTCATGCATTTGTCCTGCAAAATACCTTGAAATACGATTTGATCTTATTCGATATTTTTATTGATGACTTGGTACCTCCCCAATTTGAAGCATTGAGTTTTATTAAAAAAATGTCCGCAACGCTCAATCCCTGTGGACTACTTTTATTCAATCGAATAGCTGTAGAGCCTGACCATATCTTGCATAACATGCATTTTTATGAGCATGTTTTTCGAAAAGTATTCCCACAAGCTGCTTTTATTGATGTCAAAGTCAATTGGATTTTGGTGAGTGATGGAAAACTGTTAAAAAAGTGAATTATGTGTTTGGCTAAAAGCAATTGTTTTTAAGCAGTAGGACACAGTTTTTTTTTGCCTATTTTTGTGCTCTCATGTTCACGTTCAATATTTATCTCAAGTTCGCGGCTATCGCTGTATGCCTGTTGGGAGGCATCGTGTTGGCTTTTGCTTTTGGGTTTTGGTATGCAGTTCCTTTTCTAATGATCGGATTGTTACTATTGATTAGCTATATCTTGTTAGGTACAGTCCAGTCAGCTGCTCAACTGATGGAAAAATCTGATTTTTCAGGTAGCCAGAAAAGACTCAATCTTACTTTTTTTCCGAAATGGCTATACAAACCTAATCGATCCTACTTTTATATGATTAATGGCTCTATTGCCGCTCAAACCAAAGATTATGAAAAAGCAGAACAGTTTTTACTCAAATCCAAAGAAATAGGCCTTCCATCAGGTAATGAAAAAGCAATGGTTGCATTACAACTTGCCAATTTTGCAGCTATGAAAAATAAATGGAATCAAGCTCAGGTCTACATGAAGGAAATAAAAGAATTCAAAGTCACGGAGCCTATGATCAAGGACCAAATCAAACAATTTGAAAAAGCAATAGCTCAACGAGGCCAACAAAAACATCTGATGGGTGGCGATCCTTCGATGATGCGTATGCGCCGATCAAGACGCCTGTAATTCAGTTCCTGATCTTCTACAATTCACCTTTAGCATCCCTATCCAGGATCGTATTGATCTGTTCTACTTTAAGATTTTTGCCAATAATCTTACGATCTCTATTTAGTACATAGATTTCAGGTGTATTGTCTACAAAATATTTACCATATACGGACACATTGCTTGGATCAAATACATTGGTAAATGCTTGCATATTATATTGTTGAACAAATTTTTTCCATTCTGCATCTGTTGTATTCACCGCGATCGCAAATACTTCTATTCCTCTGCTCTTTAGTTGAGGGTACATCTTTGCCAATTTGGGAGTCTCAGCTTGACAATGCTCACAGTCCGTATGAAACAAATAGACTACTACATAAGGAGATTTCAAAGCATAAATAGACTTCGTTTCGCCTTGTGGATTTTTCGCGATTACATCTTGTCCTTTTGCATTAAGTAAGCTACCTTTCATTTCATTGGCACGCTGTTGAATAGCGCGTAAATCTCCATCCTTCAACCAGCTTACATTTTCTTTTTTGAAAAAATTCAGTACGACAGTGGTAAATACCGCTTCACCGTCCATCAATGTAGTTTTCCCAGGTTCAAATTTGAGTAATAACCAATTGCTGATATATTTAAATAGCTCTGGATTCACCAATGTTTTAGTTAGTAAAACGTTAGCATGCTGAACCAAGGAATCTTGATGTTGAGGTATAAGATCTAAAAAGTATTGTTTTACTTTATTTGCAATGACTGGAGTCGATAACAGTCGCGTGTCTTTAAAATCCATATGGTTCCAATATTCACTCCTAAATATACTCGCTTGTTTTACCAGATCTGGAGTGCCATTGGATGTACGGATGTCTTTGATTTCAGGGTTTTGACCTGCTTTTTTAAAAATCGTCACGAAAGCATTGGGGTATTTAGTGATATACTCAGCCAATTGTTTCCTCCGTTCAGCTTTATTTTCGTCCAACGCTTTGTTATAAGCAATGACATCAGGATCATTAGCATTTTTTCCTTGTGCTTTAATTTGCAAAGGTTGTATTCGCTTTTCAAGTCCTTGTTGAGTCATAAAAGATTGATATAAAATCTCATTATCCAATGAGCCTTTCACGCTCATGTTTCCTATGAGATCGCTCATGGCAGTACTCATTTCAAATTCCTGGTCCTTATCCAGTAGTAACTGGATATTCATATTCCCAGGAAAGATGACATAATACAAGCCTGGTTTGAATAAGGTGTCCTGTTTGATTGCAATATTGCCCTCAGCCACTATCTTAAATGTATCAATAAAATAAGTTTGATCGGCATAGGTGCCTGCAAACTGAATGACACCGGGAGCTAATCCATCCACTTTGATCTTGATATCACATTTTTGAGAAACTCTATCAGCTACCCCACCAGAAGTAGCAGTGCCGGTGTTTTGTGAACATGCTGCAATTAAAATCCAAAATAAAACTAACATACTAAATGATTTAATGCTAATAGTATTCATAGTAACTTAAAAGGCAAAATTAAAAAATAGATGAATTAGATATGTTATCAAGTGATAGTTGAAAAGTTATAGTTCTAATAATTTTCATTTAGCGACACTACCATTCTCTGCATCCTCTTTAGGTTCCACAAATTTTAAACTTCCGTCTGCATTTTCAGAAAGCAAAATCATTCCATTGGAATCAATCCCTTTCATTTTTCGAGTCGCCAAATTTGCTACTACGACTACCCGTTGCCCAGGAAGCTGAGCAGGATCGAAGTGCAAAGCAATCCCACTAACTACAGTTCTTTGCTCAAAACCAAGATCGACACTCAGTTTTAATAATTTATCAGCTTTTGCCACTTTTTCCGCTGTTCGAATAGTACCGATTCGTAAGTCGATTTTATTGAATTCGTCGATATTGATCATATCTTTTAAAGAAATAGATTGTACAGGTACTGGAGCAGTTAAGGCTTTTCCTCTCTTGAGTTTCTCGATTTGAGCTACTATCAAAGCATCTTCTATTCTGGAAAAGATATGACTTGGTTCCTGGATCTTATGACCCTCTTGGAGTAATAAATTTCCCTCTGCCAATTCATCCAACATGATGTTCAATTCATTCTCATCTTTCAGCAGCGGCAAACCAAGTTGAGTCCGCATCTTATCAGAAGTAAAGGGCATGAATGGTCTGACCGCTACACTCAATGCCGCAGAAAGTTGAGCACAATAGTTAAGGACTACTTTTGCAAGTTTAGCGTCAGTCTTTTCTTTTTTCCAAGGCTCATTGGCTTGAAGTATAGCATTGCCTGTGCTCGACAAGTCCATCACACTCTTAAGCGCATCACGAAATCGAAATTCTCTTATACTTTGATTCATATCTTGTATGCGGTCGAAGATATTGAGTAATTCCACTTCATGGAATGAATCAAAGTCTGGATCTTCAGTACCTACAAATCCTTTATCGGGGTCAAATGCTGGGATCAGGCCTTCATAATACTTATTGATCAATACGATTACCCGATTAAAAAAATTAGCAAGGTTATTGA
>JAYSTG010000439.1:0-3362 GCA_043719965.1 Saprospiraceae bacterium
CGATCACTACCACCATATGATCGTATAGACATTGGAAACAATTCATTGCCATCCCGGCTAAGTTGAATGTGTTCCCCAAAGATTTTTTCTATATCCTCAGCAGGGCCGATCCATTCGCCACCATCTTCAAACTCCAGGCCGATGATATCATGGGGCTCAGCGGCCACATCGATGATATCGGCCTTGCTGCGGACGGTCTCGATCTTATACGTTTTGACGACATGATTAAACTCACTGATGAGTAGTTCTTCGGTTAGATTTTGCTCTTTACCCTGGATTTTGAAGTTTCGGGCCATAGCGGAATTGAGTTTTACAGCATTAAATATAAAAAATTATCCAAATATTATAACGATTCTATAAATTATTTCCGAAGAAATTTATTATATTATCAAATTATACCATATGTTTAGTATGGACTTAAAGGCAAGGGTGGGCTCAGAGTGGGATCAATTTATAAGCAGGGGCTACCTATATATATGTATAGCGCACTAAGGGAGTGTAAGGAGTGTGGGAAATGTTACGCGGATTGATGTAGAAAGTGGGGGGAGGTAACCTGTAGCGGCGATCCGATACGGAATAGCTTTCGGCAGACAACAGCCAATAATTAAAAATCTGAGGTTGAATGAAGTATTAAGATCGTATTTGTTTGGCTAAACTTTGAAATTCATTTAACTTGATTGAAATTTTATGGAAGCATATTGGTAATAATAAAATCGTAATTTTATAAAAAGGAACTATGCAAAAATCCATTCACTTACCTATCATAGTAGAACAAGATGAGGATGGCATTTATATTGTGAGCTGTACTACATTCAAAGCTCGATGTTAATGAAAAGTATAAACTTTAAATTGTACATCTGTCATTCTTACGGTAAGACTAGATGAGGCAATGGAAAATATCAAGGAAGTGATAGCTATATGATAGTAACTGGTACATCTTGGGACGATAAAGTCCGTCTGGAGATGGAAAGTTCTGATATGATTATATTTTTACTAAGCCCTGACTTTTTGGCTATACCATATATTATGGATGTTGAATTACCAAAAGGACTTCAACTTGTTGAAAAAAATCTTCAAGAAATAAAATTGGAATTTATTCAATTAATGCCTTGTGGTTGGAAGAGGACCACTGGGTTAAGTAAAAACCAACAATTATTGGATAATGAGTCTCTTGGTAAGGATATGATAATTATTAATTCCCATGATAATGATGCTATGTGGATGAAAGTAATTGATAATCTGGTCGAGAATATCAAATCAATGCAAAAATGAAAACAAGAGAGTTTTCGAAAAGAGATGTCAGTGTTTAAAAATATTAAATTCAATAACTTTACGCTATGCAATCCCCCCAATCACAACCTGTTTTTATTCCCATCAGAACTAGTGTAGGTCCAGTAGCGGCGACTTTAGTCGCTGGAGCCGAAGGCACTCATTGTTTGATAATATCAGCGACTAAATCCGAAAGCTATCGGATCGCCGCTACACAATGCACTTGTTGATCTTGGCAGAATTATTTATAATTAATGTGTAATAAAAATTTCTGCTACTCCTCCCGATATGTCTTCAAAAACTCATCATACCCAATCCTATAAATCTCATCCCCCGAAAGCGGACACACCAGATAGTCCCCCACACTCACAACCTGTTTTTCTTTCCATCGAGCCATGATATAAAACTTCCTTGGCCATTGAAAGGCTTTAAGTATAGCTGTAGTGATCTGAATAGCCAAGACTTGGCCCAATGGCTTATAGAGCGCAGTATCTTTAGTCAAAGGTTTTATTTTTTTATACCGGGTTTTAAATTTTTCTTTTGGGATCACATATTGTTCTTTGGTCTTGGTGGTGGAATTCGTGAGAATATAGTCGCCTTTAGTGGCCACGTTAGTAGTCTCTACACCTGATCTGGTGATCGTCACGATGGTCTCAACCTTGGTAGCTTTGCGGGCTTGGACTTCGCCATACTTAGAGTAATGGTGGCCTTGTGATTTAATCTTGGGTAGCAAATGCCGAAGCAGGTAGGCTTGTGTGACAGGCTTGATCGGAGGTGTGGTTTTAATGGATATAATTACTTTGGGTGCCATAATAGCTTTTGAAATAATTTACAGGATCTATAATGTGTTTAATTTAAAATCAGTTACAAAGTAACATGATTCTTAATTAAATAATTAAGGGTAAGCTAATGGAAGGTTATCAAAAGCAAGAGTATTGATTTAATTAAATTGAATATGAATGGTCTGAAAGGGCAGGGAAACCTGCCTTAAACCTAGAGCACCTCTTCTTTTGCTTTGCTATATCGAGCGCCTTTCACTTTACCTTTTAACCCTTGCTCTTCGTTCATCGCAGGTCGAGAGGATCGGGAGCTGGAACGACTCAAAGTGGCAGGTGCTTGAATGCCTTGCTCAAAACGGGACCAATCAAAAGCTGGACCTATATCCCATTTGCCGGATGATCGATAATTGATATGACTGGTGATGCCCTTATGGTTTTGTGCTCGAGAATCCACTAGCAGCCTGAGATCAGTGCTGAGCAGCTCCGTGGGGATCTCATACTTATGAGCCAACCAGCGCACTAACCGGATCACACTATCCAGCTGCATCGCTGTATAGGTAGCGAAATAAGAAAAATTGCGAAAAGGAACGTTTAATTTCTGATAAGCTTCTGCCTGTAGTGTGGTGCAATACGTATCCTGGCGGCCATTTTTATCTTTTGGAGTTTTTAAAACAGTACCATCCAAGACCAGTGGTCCATAATTGGAAATCTCGATGGCTATAGATTCTTTTTCGAAGATATGATTGACATTGCCGTCAGCTGCTTTCATACCCAGATTGTATGCCCAATGCCTGGAACTGAAGAGCTGAAAGATGGTACCATCTCGTGCGACTACGAATGGTACCGATACAAAATGATTGGGTTGGGTTTCAGATGGAGTAAGCGTGATCAGATCCCCATTGAGATTGCCAGCAGTAAAATGCAGCAGGATTCTTTTTTTAGCATTCACCTCTTTGAAGTGATAGACATTGGGAGATTTATAAAGCAAGACTTTTAAATCTTCCGGTCCGGAGGTGTACGTGAGTGGCTCCAGATCCCGGGAGTGACGGGATTTAAATTCTTGCTCAATCTGATGCAATTTGTCGAAACGATGTGGCATACCATATGGTGTAATATGTCAATATAAATGTTACAAACAATTTATGAATTTTACCTTTCATAAGGAAAAGAGATAGCGCATCTTATTGTGCCGAGTTGAATTTGATCCATATACGATCGGTTAGGTGGTGTGCCGTTTTGCCCTTCTTGTCGACATGGATAAGAGCTGCGAGAACTTCCCCTTAATTTTAATTAATTTGCCCTTCCTTCTATCAT
>JAYSTG010000440.1:0-9324 GCA_043719965.1 Saprospiraceae bacterium
GCCAATGTCTGGGTTGATTACAATTTATATGTCGATAATAATTTTATCCATTGTGGAGTCGATGTGTTCCAGTTATATAAAAGCAATGAAGGTTGGAAAATCTTTTCATTAGCAGATACCAGACGAAAAACAGGTTGCCTCAATGATCCTAAAGTTGAAGTCTCTACTTTACTGGACAAATGGCATATGGATGCTGCAGCTGCCAATGGGGATGCTTACTTTGGAGCAATGACACCAGATGGAGTTTTTCTTGGAACAGATGCTACAGAGCGATGGACTCGGGAGGAATTCAGGACCTGGGCTAAACCACAATTTGATGCTAAAAAAGGTTGGAATTTTAAAACAAGTAAAAGAAATATTAGTCTTACACAAGATAATGCTATTGCATGGTTTGACGAAGAGTTATCGACTTGGATGGGCCCTTGTAGAGGTTCAGGTGTTTTGGCCAAAACTGTCGAAGGCTGGAAGATCAAACAATATAATTTGACTATACTCGTACCTAATGAAAAAGTACAAGATTATTTAAAAGTGCTAGGATTGAAATAATCTAGTAACTATACTTCTTTCTTTCTTTAAAGTGAATAAATTGTCATACAATGGATTTATTCCGTTGTGGTATTTATCTTAATAGATGTAGCCCTATCACAGGTTCACCGCAATAAATTGCAGTGCACGGGGGAGAGAAAATTCAAGAGCTTTTCATAGGAGTTGGGATTGACCAATTTAAAACCAAAGATTTAAGATAAATCTTAATCCTTTGGTTTTCTCCCCAAATATTCTCTCTTGAAAATGTAATTATACTGTGGGGCACTGTTTGCCGTGGCATTGATAGGGAATCCATTGACAAGTTTCCAGCCTTGCTCACCCAAAAAATTTAAAGCATCAATCACACTAGAGAATTTGAGCACATCACCCTTTCGATCTCTTAATCTTTTTCGATTATTAGGGTTGTCGCCAAAGTCTACCGCTATAGTGACTTCTTCGGACAAAAGTCGGCCCCTGGCTAAAACAGAACAATATTCTTCCAACATGGTGGAATCTCTATGTACAATCTTGATGGCAGCATCTTGAGCATAGGTCATCCCAATCAGACTGAATAAAAAGAAAGAAATTAAACATAAGTTTTTCATGTAAATAATATTGGTTTAGATTTTATAAAGTTTTTAAATTTTTGTTTTTCTCGAATTTGGCTCCATCCAGAATCGGAAAACAAGGCCAAGACGATATCGCTAAAATAATATTTTTAACTCGAATAGTACATTTTTTGAATATTCATTTTGAATGTTTTTTGAAGCCTTTCGCTTACTTCAGCACCTGGTAAGCAACGAGTGAAGAGAGATAGGCCAGACCACACATAAAAACAAACTGAATAATAGGCCATTTCCAACCACCGGTTTCGCGTCGAACTACGGCGATGGTGCTCATACATTGCATGGCGAATACATAAAATAATAATAAGGATACCGCTACAGCCATAGTAAAACGGGGTTGGCCTGTGATTGAATCCTTTTCAGCGGTCAGTTTTTGTCGCATGGTGACATAATCTTCTGTGCTGCCGAGACTGTAAAGTGTCGACATGGTAGCTACAAAGACTTCACGTGCTGCAAAAGAAGTGAATAATGCGATCCCTATCTTCCAATCAAAGCCCAATGGGGCTATAGCTGGCTCCATCCATTTGCCAATAGTGCCTGCATAGGATGCTTCAAGTTTTTTATTCGCTAGCAGGTCAGAAGTAGCCTGATCACTTAGACTCAATTCTATTTTTTGTTTTTGAACCAATAGTTCTGCTTGTTTCATTTTTGTTTTCGACCCAAAACTGGATAACACCCAAAGTATCATTGATATGATGAGGATAACTTTCCCGGCTTCGAATACGAATGATTGCGTTTTGGACAAAGCAGTTTGAAATGCAACTTTAAAATCAGGCATCTTATAATCTGGAAGTTCGATCATCAAAAAACTTCGTTCTTCTGATTTGATTATAAGCTTGAGTATCCATCCTGCAATCAATGCTGTCGTAATACCTAGGGCATACAATCCCATAAAAAGCAATCCTTGTGTATTAAATGGACCGGTTCGATTATTTCCAGCGACGACAAAGCCTACTAAGATGGTATACACAGGGATACGGGCACTACAGCTAATAAATGGAGTCACCAGTATAGTAATCAATCGTTCTTTTTGATTGCTGATCGTACGAGTGCTCATGATAGCTGGTATCGCACATGCTCCTCCTGCAATGAGCGCTACCAGTGATTTACCATTAAGTCCGAATTTCAGGAGTAACCGATCAAATAAATAGACTGCCCTGGCCATGTAACCAAAGTCCTCCAAAATAGTAATCAGAAAAAATAAAATAGCAATCTGAGGTATAAACATTAATATTCCACCCAAGCCTGCCAAAATGCCATCCGATATAAAACTACTCCACCCTGACGATGAGATCACAGACTTTACTTGGTCTCCTAACCATGAAAACAAGGTCTCTATCCATTCCTGTGGATATGATGCCCATGAGAACATGGCCTGGAAAATAAAAAAGTTCACTAGTATAAATATGCCTAATCCCCACCACCGATGTGTAAGTACATTATCTGTTTTTTCACTTAGTTTACTTGTTTTGAATGTGCCTATTGAGGCTGCTTTACGCACTATGGGTGTAAATCCATCGTATCGCTGCATCGTCTCTCGAATCTGAGACGCAGTGGAGTTAAACCCATGTTTAATGGTAAGCTCTTGAATTTTATTTTTTTGATCCGCTGAGATATGATTAAGCTGTTTATGATAGTGACCGAGTAATAAACATTGATAGTTATTATTCGTTGCAATGATTTCATTCAGCTCGTTGACTAGAGTTTGTTCCTGATAAGAGAGTTTGTATTGTTGTTGATTGGCAGGGGTCGGACTTTTCAATTGGGATTCTAACTCTGCCAATATTTCAGGCATCTCGGACTGGGTGCGAGCATTTATTGGGAATATCGGGATGGACCAGACTTTCTTGAGTTGATGGAGATCGATGGAGAAGTTATCTTTCTCAGCGATATCTTTCATCGTCAGGACCATCACGATTGGAATTCCAAGGTCGACCAATTGCGTAAATAACAGTAATTGCTTTTCTAGATGTGTGATATCTGCAACATACAAGACGATATCTGGATGATGCGAGTCTTTAGGATTAGCCAATATTGAAGTCACGATAAACTCATCTTTTGAGTTGGGATGGAGACTATAGACTCCTGGAAAATCAATAATATCGACCATCTCACCTGAGGGCAATCGTAAAGCGCCTACTTTTTTCTCAACGGTCACTCCTGGAAAATTGCCAACTTTTACAGATAAACCAGTCAATCGGTTAAATACTGACGACTTACCACTGTTAGGATTACCGAGGATTGCTATTCTTTTATTCATTCCTATTTCCCTGGGATTCTAATGCAGTGACTTGGATCACATCGAGTTCTTCCTGTCGGAGTCCAAAGCGCATACCATCTATTTTAACATAATAAGTCTTTCCAAAGGGAGATTCTCTTATCACTGTCGCTATACTGCCTATGAGGACACCCTTAGAAATAAGTAGTTTCGAAAGTTGTTCATCTGAAAAGCCACAAATCCTACCCTCCTTTATATCTCTAAGTTTTCGTGCTATGGTTGGCTTGAACATTATTTAGATTTTGTCTAAACAAAGGTACGGCTAGGATTTTAGTCTTTAAAGAAAAACTAGTAATAAATTTTAGCCTTATCAGGGGATTGAAGTTAAGTTTGAATGATTTTCAAAAATTTGGTAAATCTTTGCTCCAACAATAATGAAAATATTAATGCTCTGCCTCGGCAATATCTGCCGATCACCTATAGCCGAAGGGGTACTAAAAAAACTTTTAAAAGAAACAACACTTCCTAGTTTCAATAACCACTCCTGGCAGGTAGATTCTGCAGGTATCGGGGATTGGCATGAAGGTGATCTTCCTGATCCAAGAGCTATACGAGTAGCTAAACAGCACGGAATTGATATCTCTGATCAACGGGCAAGACAAATTCGCAGTGAGGATTTTGATAGGTTTGATTACATTCTTGTCATGGATGAAGAAAATCTAAAGGAAGCAAAGCAACTTGCACAAAAATCTGGGCAACATCAACAAATAAAAATGTTGATGGACTATGCATACCCTGGCCAAAAAATAATAGTTCCTGATCCTTATTATACCAATCGATTTGAAGAAAGCTATCAACTCATCTTCGAAGGATGTCAAGCATTTATCAAATCAATCGTCGAGCTTCAGAACTAAAGAAAGGGATCTTCCCTTCCTTAGTACTGGCTTGGAAATTCGTATTTTTCATGAAAGCTCTGCCGCCTTACTCACTTATTAACCAATTTTTACTAACGTCAGGACTAAAAATGCAGTCATGCATAATAGCCAGAACCAAAATCGGATATCACGAGCGAGTGTAAGTGTGTTTCCGCCCATGATCCATTTTATTTTTTTCATACTCAGCACTGTCTGGTCAAAGACGGGGGTGCTTTGAACTTGGGTTTTAAATTGTAATATTATTTCCTACTAGAGGGTAAACTATACCTCCAAATCCCATGCCATACCAAAAACTAGTAATATGAGCCTATTGGCGCGGGTTACAGGGTGGTTTTTCGTATAAAGTAATAATGCTATGCGAGTTTCGAGTTGGTCAATTAATGTGCACCATGCTTACAAAAGCGGTTCTCATAAGGATTATAGATGAGCCCATTCCAAGCAATCCTTAATCATACTACTTAATTTATCCTCATTGCCACCAGCTAGCACTTCAGGAGTAAATAATTTGGAACCTAAAGCCAAAGAGGTTGCTCCGGCCTTCAACCAACCTTGAATATTTTCTTTAGTAGGTTCTACTCCTCCACTTACTAAAATACTACACCAGGGCATGGGACCTAGGATATCCTTGATAAATCCTGGACCAAAATGATTGCCTGGAAAAAGTTTTACCAATTCACATCCCAGTTCTTCTGCTTTGCTAATTTCGGTGACTGAGCCACATCCCGGTATACATAATACTTTACGTTTATTGCATAACCCAATTACTTCCGGTTGTAATGAAGGCATCACGATAAAATCTGCACCGGATTGAAGGTAAAGTGCCGCAGTGCCTATATCGGTCACTGTACCTATACCTAATCTCAGGTCTGGAAGTTCTTTTTTAACATAGAGGTTCAAAAGAGCAAATACATCATGGGCAAATGCTGCCCTATTCGTAAATTCCAGCACTCGAAGCCCTGCATCATAACAAGTTTTCACCAGGCTTTTTGCACGGGTCAGATCAGCATGATAAAATAAGGGCATGATCACTGTTTCATAAATGGAATCAATGATTTCGTGGCGGTCAGTAGTAGAACGTTTGATCATACAGTGAAGATAAGGCAAAAGCTTGTTTTAAACCCTTAGAAAAACTTAACTCTGCATCTCCATATCACTTTCATTTTCAGCGTAAAATAAAGTGCCTGAAGTAGAGAACCATTTGTTTTAATTTATTTTATTGACTCTGAGTTAACATTTTGGAAAAATTTTATTAATTTTGGTTTTACTGTTTGAAAAAAGTATAATTAAACAATTAAAATTTTTTACAATGAAAAAACCAAGAATGAAAAAGGCACTACTTTTAAACATCCTGCTCTTTTTTAGTTTTTTGACATTAGCCCAAGGGACTTTAAAAGGCAAAGTAATAGATGAAAATGGAGATGGAATCCCAGGAGTAGCAATTCAAGAGGTAGGTACTGCTCTAGGAGTCTTTACTGAAGAAGATGGCACCTATGTTTTACCATTATCTAGTGGCAAACATATCATTAATTTTTCCTATTTGGGATACGGTACGATTACGAAGACGATTACTATTGATAATTTGGACTTGGAGCTAGATATTGATATGAGTTCTTCGGCCACTTTATTGCAAGAGGTGGTAATCAGTACTGGCAGTAGGAATACGCAACGTACCGTCACAGACGCTCCACTTCCGATTGACATTATTTCTGCAAGAGATCTCACCTCTACTGGTCAAAACTCTTTTGACAAAACATTACAATACAAAGTACCGTCATTCAACTCCGTTCAAACTCCAGTCAACGATGCTACTTCTTTATTGGACCCTTATGAGATTCGCAATATGGGACCCAGTAGAACATTGATATTGATAAATGGTAAAAGAAAAAATTTAAGCTCTCTGATATACATACAGACCTCCCCAGCTAGAGGAGAATCAGGAGCTGACATATCAGCTATCCCTACGGAAGCTATAAAACGAGTCGAAATATTGCGTGATGGTGCTTCGGCTCAATATGGATCTGATGCTATAGCAGGAGTCATGAATATTGTATTAAAAGATAAATATGATTATGGATCAGTAAACTTAAATCTTGGCATCACAGGTAAAGGGGATGGTGAGACTTTTGGGATCAGTTTGAACAATGGTGCTAACATAGGCGAAAAAGGTTTCATAAACTATACGCTTTCATTATCAAAGGTAGCATTGGCTAATAGACCTGGTAAAGTAGACGCGGCTGGCGAATCATCTGATTTCGGTGCCCCTTTGAGTGAAGTTCAATCCTTTCTCAATAGATTTCCGGACGCTGGAAATATTAACGGATCGCCTGAAACCAGCGCAGCAAAATTTTTAGTCAATGGAGGGTTCGGACTGAATAAGAATACGGACTTTTATTACAATGCTGCCTATATCTATAAAAAAGTAAATAGTTATGCAAATTATCGTACCCCATACTGGAGATCTAAAGCGGATAGTGAAGGTTGGCAGTTGTATGTAAATGACAAGGGTGAGTACCTGGGATATGTGCCTACTTTCGAAGGTGACCTAAATGATTACCATAGTACGATTGGGTTCAAATCAAAATTAGGAGAGTGGCAGACCGATGTGAGTTTCACTACCGGAGGGAATATGCAGTTTTATACCGTTGCTAATTCTAGAAACCGGGATCTTGGTATCAGCAGCCCAGTATTGTTCAAACCCGGAGGATATGGATTTTCTCATAATGTAGGTAACATTGATATCACTAGAGCACTTAGACAAAACCTCAATATCGGTTTTGGTACTGAATTTAGAGCTGAAAAATATTCGATTCATGAATCAGAAGATGAAGCTTCTTATGTTATGCGAGGCGCAGACTCTTTTCCAGGAATTACTCCTAACAATGGTGGCGATTTTACGCGATCCAACCTTGGAGGATATCTCGACTTAGGATGGGATATTAGTAATAAATTTTTATTGAATGGAACTATACGACTAGAAAATTATAGTGATTTTGGTGATGCCTTTGTATGGAAATTAAGCAGCCGATATAAATTCATGGATAACAAAGCAGTCATACGAGGATCCTTATCTACGGGATTCAGAGCGCCTTCTTTGCACCAGATCAATCAACAAATAGCGCAAGCAAGTTTTGTACCTGGCCAGGGTATTCAGACAAAAGGTATAGTAAATAACAGATCGTCTCAAGCTAAAGTATTAGGGGTGCCTCAGTTAAAGGCTGAAAAATCAAATAATTTCACATTAGGTGTAGGTTTGAATCCAAATGATAAATTTAATGTCACCTTAGACTATTATAATATCGGAGTAAAAGACAGAATTGTATTAGGCTCTGAGATCGCAGGTACTACAGCTGGAAATACCGCCTTGGATAGAGTACTAAGCCAAAATGGTATAGTCGCGGTATCCTTTTTTGTCAATGCGCTGGATACTCGTACCTCAGGCTTAGATTTTGTAGCTAACTATCGTGGAATAAGTTTCGCTTCAGGATTTTTAAACGCCAGTTTAGCAGCTAATCTTCAATTACAAAACGAATTAGATGGTCCGATAAAAAATCCTTCATTGATATCACAAGCCAATCGATCCGTATTTGATAAGACGCAAGAATATTTATTATTCTCCTCCAGACCTTCTTCCAAGGCGATCCTCGGATTGGAATATTTAAAAGGCAAATTCGGTTTGAATTTGAATAATATCGTGTTCGGCCCTACTACCTTCCATCAGTTGGGTTTGCCGGATGAACTCAATACTACTTTTTTGACTAAAGTGGTTACGGATCTGGCTCTAAGTTATGAAATCGCAAAAAAGACGACATTTACGCTGAATGTAAATAATTTGTTGAATGTGATACCTGAATGGAAATTTATAGCTGCTCCTGGTCAAGAATCTAAAGCTGCTGCTACTTTGAAAGATGCAGGTACCTTAAAAAATGCATCGAATGCAATTACTTTTAATCAACGCTATTCTATAGTTACTTATGATGGTTCTCATTTCAGCCAACTTGGTACTATTTTGAATGCCAGTTTGAATATTAAGTTTTAATCCGAGATCGTTCATTGGAATTTCCAATGAACGATCTGACGATTGATTTTGAATGAATTGTAAATTATTTTATGTATGTATTCATTCATAATCAAGGTCAGGATTAACCCTGATAAGAAATTGATTTTCAATTTCTTCGTCAATCCGGAGGATAAAAAATTCATTTTCTAATGAATTTTTTGGGTTAATCAAGACAAATTCCCTAACTAAGTAAAAGGAGTGGCGAAAGTCACTCCTTTTATATTTGCTCTTAACCCACATTTAAAGATTCAACCAATAATTCATTTTCAAGACTACTGCTCGATTCTTTTGATCGAAAGTCTTCATGCATGGCAATAGTAAGCAGGGCTAAAAATAAAGAATACTTACAATTAATCAAGTCATTGAACAAGGCCATATTGACGAGCATGTGCTTTGCAGTTCAGGAAAGAGGGTTGGATTGCGAGGACCATACCATTTAGATTAAAAGAAAACCTGATGTTATATTTACATAATAAAATGAAAGTTAGTTCAGGCATATGCAGAACACAGGGAAGTTAACTTATCTATTTAGACTTTTGGGTTTGATGCATCTATTGGATAAAATAAAATTCCTCTTTCAAAAATATTACTTTCGGCATGACAATCGGGAATTCTTCTCAAAAAACCCAGATGTAATCCTGCCACCGGATTATATGATGTTCGAGTCCTTCCAATTGAATTTTAAAAAATATTATGAAGGTGGCATGGAATCAGCTCAATGGATACTGGAGAAAGTAGGAAGGCATAAAAGATTAGATGGGATCAAACTTTTGGATTGGGGATGCGGACCAGCACGTATCACTCGACATATCCCTCATATATTGGGAGATAAAAGTGAAGTTTATGGGACAGATTCTAACGCTGCCACTGTAGAATGGTGTCAGACAAATTTCAAAAATATTTTGTTTTCAGCCAATCAAATTTCTCCGCCCTTAAAATATGGGAATCGTCTCTTTGATGTTA
>JAYSTG010000045.1:0-5766 GCA_043719965.1 Saprospiraceae bacterium
GAAGAATCTTCCAACGTAGTAAAATCAGTACCCAGCTCTATCCCGATGGAATGTTTTTCTTTGATCCATTTGGTCAATCCTAATTGCAAATTTGCACTTTTTTCATTGGTAGAAAAATTATCCACCAACGCTGACAGGTTCAAAGCTGCATAATAGTTTACACCGATTTCGCTGATCTTAGGATTGAATAATTTTGCTCCGATTTCAATAAGGTCGTAGTCGTGTTTTGTACTGGTTTCAGCAGTAGGACTTGTAGGGTTTTGAATAAAATGCCCAAAATGATGGTAACGATCTTTGCTCACCAAAGCATCACCTTGTATCGCCAACCCCTCTTCCGTAAGATAAAAAACATGGCCTTTAAAATCATTATCATAAAACCGTTGTGCTTTATTTTTTTTATTATTGGCGCTAAGATGGTTGAGATCAATACCTATTTTTGTTCGTTCATCATTTTTAAAATTATAGGAAAGCCTGCCATAGGCTTGACGAGGTAGGCCATAGCCCGCCCGTAGATAAAATGGATAACTGGGTATAGGCTCAGCCGGTTTGATGGCAAGGGGCCTGATCTGAGGCGCTCCATATTTCAATTCTTGAATACCTGGATTCACTTCATATCTATATTTTAAAGAAGAAGTATCAGGAGCTGGGATCTTGGGATTGACTTTGATGCGTTCAGCCTCGTCAAGACGCGCATCAAAATCTTTTACGACTTGGATGATATCTACTGGCAAGTTTTGTTGACTGAAGAGGGTCGTGACATAGATGACGGCCACTATGGATGAGTATATTTTTTTCATTAGACTTTTCATAATAAGGATAATCAATCGCGTTCAAAAAAAGAATTTACTTTCAACGTATCCGGTCTAAGCTTGCTGGATGTCTGTTGTTTACGTTTGACTATATCGAGTTTGTCTTGAGCAGTCTTGGTGATTTGCGGATCCTCTTTATACTGCTCGAGGACAGCTTCCAATGCTGCACGAGCATTGAATAGATCATTTTTGTCAACAAAAATGTCTGATAATAAGATCAAACTTTTAGCTAACCAATAGGGGTGATCTGAGTTTTGATGTATGGCGTCTCTTGTTGCTTTTTCTGCTTCGGTCATCGATCGTTGGATATAGAGGATATTGGCTAATAAATACCTGGATTCCGCAGTCTGTTCATTATCACTGGATTGGATTACTATGCGGAGGTTCTCATTGGCTTTCGTATAGTTTTTTTGGTCATAAGCAATTTTACCGAGATAAAAAGAAGCTGTTGATCGTTGTTCATTGGTGGCTTTACCTGATTTCACGACTTTTTCACCATAGGTCACTACTTCATTAGTCATGCCTTTGCGGTAAGCAGATCGCATTGCTCCAATCTGTGCCTCGAAAAGGATATTTTCATCCAAACTGGTATTAGCGAGTTCTGAGTAATATTTAAATGACTTATCAAAATTTTGTTGATAATTGTATGCCAGCGTAGCAGCTTTGAATAACGATTTTTCGTAATAATCACTAGGCCCTTTGGTTAATACATTTTCGTAATCAGCCAACGCGGGTTCATATTTTTTAAGTAATACATTCGACTCTGCTTTTTTAAATAATGCAGGTATCAAATGGATACCTCTTGGAAATTTTTGAAGATAATCTGTAAACGCAGTGATAGCTCGTTCGTAGTTGCCATCTTCATAATAGCGTACGGCCACACTATAGTTCAAAGAATCTTTCGAATAATTGGTCATATTATATCCTGGTATACTTTCCATGAATCGGATATATTCATCCGGTTGTCCAAGATCGTCGACATAGATTTCTTGTATAGCGGCTTGTGCATCTTGTGATTCCTCCGGGGTGGGATTGTGTTTATAGATTTCTTTGTAATAGCCAAGAGCTTCTTGTTTGTTACCTTGATTATAAGTGATCAGACCTAGTTTGATCAATGCTCTATTATAGATATTACTCCGTGGATATTCTTTGGTGAGCCGTTTTAGAGTGGCGACTGCTTCTTTGGTCTGATCTTGATCAGCATAAGTTTCAGCCAATTCGAAAAGAGCTTCATCAGCATACTTGGACATAGGTTGTTTTCGAATCAAATCTTCCAATAATCTTAGTTTTTCTTTTTTATTGTCCTTTAGTCCTTGAATGATAGCGGTCTGGTATTGGGCGTAGTCGCCGCCAGTATATTTGTTTTTCATTACAGTTCCATACAATGCGATGGCTTCATCATATTTATTACGCTTGAAAAGACAATCTCCAGCTCTTAAGTAGGCATCAGGCAATAGTGGGGATGCGCTCGTACTTGGATTTTTACTCAATCGATCGATCGCAGTTTTGAATTGATCACCTGCAGGGATATATGCTTCTTTTTTCAGATAATTATAACCTTGTAAATAATATGCCATAGGAATCAAACTCGGATCCGGTAGGTCACGTGAGTTACTTGCCGCTCCAAGGAATTTAGTAGCCCATTCATTGCTAAGATCATAATCCTGTTGTCTATGTGCCAGATCTGCCATCCAATACATCGAGGAAGTGGTGATAGCTTTGTCATAAGAGGGTTCCATGGCTTTATTGAGAAAGACTCTGGCTTCGCCTGGTCGATCCTCTTGCACCAGTTGAAGCGCACGGCGATAGGCAAGTTGTTGATAGGATTGTTTGAGCCGTTGGGAGGGATTTTTGATAGCCTCTATCGTTCGTAATGCATTATCGAAATCTTTGGTTCTCTCCAGTACATCACCCATGATATTTTGGGCTTCATGATAATATTTTGATTCAGGAGTGAAAGTGTTCAGCGCGGTGATACTCTCCCGATCGAAGCCTAATTCAGCTGATAATTTTCCATAATTAAATAATGCTTCGCTTCGGATATTGTCCTGATAGGGTAGTTTGCTTACATTATAAAAAGCAGATCTTGCCGATAAGGTGTTACCGGCACGTAGATAACAGTCGGCGAGATAATAATTGGAGTTCTGACCCAGTTGATTTTGCTGACCGCTGATGGTAGTAAAATGGGGGATAGCTTTGTCATAGATACCAGTGATATAGTAGCAATACCCAAGCGCGTAATAATCAGATTCATCTAGGGTTTGATTGGAGGATTCGAAACTTTCCAGATGACTCAGAGCCTTGGAATAATCTTTTTTTAGAAAATAAGAATGACCTACCATCCTACTGATATAGATCGCTTTGTCCACCTTTTGACTGCCATTCAGATAGGGTTGTGCATAGGCAATAAGTTTATCATGTTGACCTTGAGAAAAATAAATCTGGGCAATATAGTAGGGGATGATATCTGCATATTTTTTTGATTTTGAAGCAATATCAAAACTGGTCACTGCATCCAGGTATTTACTATTGAAATAGTGGCATAGTCCCAGGTAATAATTGGAAGGGTAGTAGTATTCTCCTTTGATATCTTTTACCTTAAGGAAGGCAGTAGTAGCATTTTTAAAGTCTTTTTTTGCAAAATAAGAATAGCCTTCTTTGAATCTCACTTCTGCTAAACCTTCGGCGGTCATCCCTCTTGTATCCATCAGTTTGTAATAGATCAATGCTTCATTATAATTCTTCTGATCAAAATGAAAATTTGCTACTTCGAGATTGGCTTTGTTCGCTATAGGATCGGGTCTGTATTTTTTAATAAACTCTGTCACCATGAGGTCTGAGCTTTCGAGTTTCATCCTCAAAGCAGAGATAGCGGAATAATACTCGGCATACATATGAAGGGTACGATACTCCGGTTCAAAACTAAGTCTCGGGTCACTCAGTACAGTCTCGAATTCTTTTTTAGCAGCCCCGTATACACCTTCAGAGAACAGTCTCAGACCTTCTTTATAGTGGATATTGACCTCTGAGTATATTGAGGTTTTTTGAGCAATACCTTGAAGTGATAAAAAAAATATTAAAAAACTGAACGGCAAGGTTCTGGTCATGTACAGGAGGATTAAAGTTTTCAATAAGTTATGTACGTAATAATCACCTATTTAAGTGTGATTCAGGCACAAATTTATGAAAAAATTAACCTATATGTTAGCCTTGTTAATCCGATTAGAAAAAAATACCATTTTTTATTTTCAACCTTAATATAGGCATCAAAAAGTAAAAATTCAGTTTTCAATTTATTAATGGATAGGCTTAGGGTAGATAAAAGTTGGAGGAAAAAAGAAAAATCCCGATTGAATACATGAGATTCAATCGGGATCCTAAAAATATTACTCTATATGATTCGACCTAGTAAAAGATCGACTTGACAATGTGGCCTTCGTTAGAATCTAATGTGACCACGTAGATTCCAGAAGCTAAGTTAGGCATTGATACCTTTTCAGATGTGATAGCTCCAGAATATAGATTTTGGCCGAAAGAATTATAAATATTTATGGTGGGGTTAATATGATTGGAAAGACCTAAAATTTTAATGGAATTATTTAAACGATCCGAAATTACAGCCACATCCAATTTTGATGTAATCTTTCTAATGGGTGATATAGTTAAATTGCCATTAGGCGCTTGAATCAGTAATCTAAAATAATTATAATTCGATTTTTTAGAAAGACAGACATTGAAAGCATTGTTTTTGAAAGCTTCATCTTTTGTCAGGGACAATGCTTTTTCAAAGTTAACACCATCAATGCTTTGTTGTATGATATACGTATTGAATTCTTGATTACCATCATTTTTTAGCTCCCAGTTCAGACAAACTTGATTGCTGGAGGAGAAATTCGCAGTAAATTTTGTAAGTGCGATATCTAAATTAGTAAGTGCAAATTCAACACACTGGGTTCCACCGCAATTAACACTTGCATATCCGTTGACTTGTAAAAACACATCATCCGTGGTTAGACATCTAAATATCGCAGTAGAGTCCAATTGATCTGTCAAGTAAACTGGCCAAGTCTTGCAATCCTCCTCAAATGAATTTGGAGCCACACCATCTAAAAATCCTGTTCTTGTTTCTCTCAATAGCCCAGCAGTACCACACCTAAATAATGGTAAAATACTTGCATTACCATTGGATAACTGTGAGGTCACAAAAAGTTTGTAATGGGTATATGCTCCGGCGGTCGCCACATAGCCTATATAAGGTGGATTAGTGGTGGTATTCACAGTGATTGCAGCACATTGAGCAGACAAGCCCAAAAAAGAAAGCATTGAAATAAAAAAGGTAGAAAATATTTTCATGGTACACAAATTTAAGGTTCACATATATTAAAGAAATAAATATAATGTATAAGATTAGACTAAAATTGGCTCTACAAGTCACAAATTTAACCAAAAAAAAATTTCTTGACAAAAAATCAGCTTAAAATCATAAATATAGAATTAACTTATATATTAATTTTGCCATATTAAAATTAATAAATCATTAATCAAGCAATAACCATATGACTCATAATTACTTGCCTCAAAATGTCGATACTTTCTTGTAATTGATCCGAGGTGATTATCAATGGGGGAGCGAGACGGATAATATTGCCACGGGTGGGTTTAGCGAGAAGCCCTTGTTTGGCGAGTTGAATACAAATATTCCAGGCCGCCTCGCCTTCCGGCTCGTCATCAATCTCTAGGGCAAACAATAATCCCATTCCTCTTACAGAGTGGACCCACGAACAATCCTGCTTTAATTCCATCAAAGCCGTCTGCATTAGCGCTCCCATTTTCTCAGCATGGTCAGATAATTTTTCTTCAACTAATACATTCAAGGCGGCACAACCAACTCGGGCTGCAAGCGGATTTCCTCCATAAGTAGATCCATGTTGTCCAGGCTGGATCACCTCCATGATAT
>JAYSTG010000441.1:0-9321 GCA_043719965.1 Saprospiraceae bacterium
CGAAAGATTTAATATATTTTTATACCCAAGATCTAAGAAGGAATACGCAGACAAAATTTTCATATCTGCATTATAATTAAATACCCGCTTTGGATTCAAAGAGTTATTCAAATTATACCATCCGGGTACATTAAGATAATCTGTAGATGCATACAGAGAGTTGTAGGTGAAATTTCTGGCATTGCCCCCTACGGATAAATTCATATCAAAATTTTGTCCTAATGGCCGCTTATACGACGCTAAGAAATCGGTATTGTTTTCAAATAAGTTTCGATTGTCTTCTCTGTAATCACCTAGCGCCGCTTCCCGACCATAGGTAGTTGCACTATAAGGGAATTTTTCATTTCTGAATAAATCGTAGCCAGTGATCTGAGTCCGGCCCATTAGGCTCAGATAATCATTCACTTTGTACGTAAGTCCGGCCGTCCCATAGATATCGTTTTTGTAATGCCCTCTTGTCCACTCATAGGCTTGAAACCAGGGATTGTTATAGCGCTGATACTCTGCGTAGATCTGCTGTAACCCTTCTTTACCTTCTTGCCAATAATTTCTCAATTGGTCGATGTCCCAGTCTGCACCACCCCAAATCGTGACATTATAGATCAGACTATTGGGGCCATATTGTACATCAGGGATATTATTGGTATACTGTCTGTTGTAATTCAGCGACGACTCGAATCGCAATCTTTTATTAAAATTCAATCCGCTCGTGACACTAAAATTACTACCATTTAATTTAGTGTTTGGGACTAAACCTTTTTGATAGGTCTGCGTCGCGGAGAATCGAAGATCATATTTTTCTGATCCGGCAGATATAGCAATGTTGTTAGTAGAAAGTAAGCCCGGTTGCAAAAATCGCTGTAGATTATTGGCACCTCTGTTGGTCCAAGGTGTTCCTTGTCGTACACCTGTGACAGGGTCTACAGGACTGTCATATTGTGGTATGGACTGACCTTCAAATTTAGGTCCCCATATATCATAGTCGCCATCATTCAATCCGCCACCACGGCCATCTTTAAATGAATATCGACCATGGTCCCCAGGACCATAGGTGTCCTGTACTTTTGGTATGGTCAAAAATCCATTTTCGATCATGGTAGAAGAATTAAATTCAATTGAAAATCCTCTGCTGTCTTTAGTGCCTCGTTTGGTCGTAATCTGGATAGCACCAAATTGACCTCTGGAGCCATACAAAGCAGAAGCATTGGGGCCTTTGAGTACAGTGATTGACTCGATGTCATCCGGACTGATATTCCAGGTATCAGATTGTATGGGCACGCCGTCCACTACATACAAGATATTGGATGAACCTCTAAGCAATACTTGAGGTGCTCCTAATATCTCTGCACTGGTGCCTACGGTGAGGCCAGCTACTTTACCTACAAGGGAATTCACTGGATTTGGTTCCCGAGCTTTGATCAAGTCAGAACCTTTGACAGTTTGTACTGCAAAACCTACTTTTGATTTTTCTTTCTCAATACCCAGTGAAGTAACCACCAGTTCACTCAAGGCGTTTACAGATTCATCCAAAGCGATATACAGTGGATCGTCATTCTTTACAGTAATCGTTTTAGTTTCATATCCGAGGTAATTGATCTCCAGGGAGGATCCTTCAGTTACATTCAATTCAAATTTGCCATCCGTGTCTGTGACAGTACCGGTAGATGTGCCCTTAACAGCCACACTAGCTCCGATGACACTGCTTAGATCTGTAGCAGATCGTACAGTACCGCGGATGAGAAGTTGGGCCGACAATTTTGAGCATAAGAGAAGAATTGCGAGAGAAAAAAATTTGTTCTTCATAAAAAATTAGTATTTGTTTTTTGAATATTATGACACAAACCTAGAACAACAGCGTATCCCCTAAGTATCCAATGGATGAACTTTATATGAAGTAATTGTTTCCTAAATATTAATTAACAGGCAAATGCAATCGATAACGGTATTTACGGTTAAGATGGAGCGATGGCTGTGCTGCGATATTGACCTTTCGTCAGAAATAACCTTTACAACTGGGCTATTGTTTATCTTTATCAGAATTTAAATAAACTGTAGTTCATTGATTTTGAGTATTTGTCGTTTTTTGGACAATTTATATTAAATATTATTTTAATATTTTAATTACTCAATATCAATAATATATATTTATAATTGACTAAAAATGTACTGAATATTTTGTGTTACATTTGGCTTTTATATTTCTCATAAATCGTAGCAGTTTTTACCTTTATATTTCCCAAACTTAATATTCAATTAATATATCTTATCTACATTTATCGCCTACAACCAACTGTATGAACTTAAATAAAATACTCACTTTTCTTGTTCCTAAGAATACTAAATTTTTTACATCCTTCCACGCGGTCGGATCTAACCTTATCGATGCCAGTAATCTTTTAAATAGAATCATTTCCAAGATTGATTTTGAAGAGCGATTGGAGCTTACTACTCAGATGCATCAATTGGAAACCAAAGGTGATCAAATCACCCATACTATATTTAGTGATCTCAGTTCTAATTTTATTACGCCGTTTGATCGGGAAGATATCCATGAGATGGCATCTACATTAGATACGGTGCTGGATACGATGGATGGGATCTCAAAGCGGATAAAACTATATCAGTTGACTGAAGTAAGTGAGCAAATGATCCAATTAGCTAAATTGTGTAAAGATGCTGTGGTAGAAATCGTAGCTGCATTACACGGTTTAGAAAATATCAATGATCCCGGTAGAGTACAGGAAGCCATTGGAAGGATTGATGAAATAGAAAAACATGCTGATAATATCCATAATGAGGCCATTGCTGAACTATTCAGAACGGAGAAAGATGCTATCCAATTGATTAAGAAAAAAGAGATCATCCAGAATCTGGAAAAATGTGTAGACTTCTGTTTGGATACAGCCAATGTGATTGAAAATATTTTAATCAAAAACTCATAAGCATAGTATATGACCACTATGCTTATTTTGATCATTGTGTTTGCATTGATCTTTGATTTTGTTAATGGCTTTCATGATGCTGCCAATTCAATCGCAACGGTAGTGTCGACCCGTGTGTTATCGCCGCTGCAAGCAGTGCTCATGGCTGGATTTTTCAATTTCTTTGCCTATTGGATATTTGAATTAAAAGTGGCGGATACGGTCGCAAAAACAGTTCATAAAGAACACATCACACTTTTGGTAATTATTTGCGGATTATCGGCAGCTATCATTTGGAATCTGCTTACGTGGTGGTTAGGCATTCCCAGTAGTTCGTCTCATACTTTGATTGGAGGATTTGCTGGCGCAGGTATAGCGCATGCAGGGACTTTTGATGCTATTGCTTATGATAAGATCAGTCAAATTTTGTTTTTTATTGTCCTGGCACCATTGTTTGGGATGATCATATCGTATTTTATTTCATTGTTGATGTTATACTTGAGCCGTCGCAGCAGTCCTACTCAGGTGGACAGTATTTTTAGAAAACTCCAAGTTGGCTCTGCAGCACTATTTAGCTTGATGCATGGAGGCAATGATGCGCAAAAAGTCGTTGGGATCATTGCAGTCGCTCTGGTTGCTCAAAATCAAATCCCTGATTTGCATGCGATACCTAAATGGGTTCCTTTTTCCTGTTACATGGCGATTGGTCTAGGTACTATGATGGGCGGATGGCGCATTGTCAAAACCATGGGCCACAAAGTTACTAAATTGACTCCCTTTGAAGGTTTTGCGGCAGAATCCGGAGGTGCCATTATGCTGTTTTTAACCGGCAAATACGGAATCCCCGTGAGCACTACACATACGATCACAGGAAGTATCATCGGTGTAGGTATGATCAAACGCGTGAGTGCCGTGCGATGGGGTATCACCGTCAGCTTACTTTGGGCATGGATACTGACTATACCCATATCCGCTTTGATGGGTGCTTTGTTTTATTTTGTCGGTAGCCATTTATAAGAAATAGACTCAGATTAGATAGACTCATTGATCATAAAATTTTCACTTGACTTTTGACTACTAATCATTTAACTTTGAATCCTTTCAGACACTCAACTAGAAAATTAAATAAGTTTTCTTAATCATCAAATACTACATTATGAAAAACTATTTTGTTAAATTAAATTCTCTCTTTTTTTTCTCACTCTCTCTTTTTGTTAGAATTGATCTCAGTGCACAGTGCGGCACAAGCATCTCATCAGGTGGCTTTAGATCTGCTCCTTTACAATGCGGAGTTGAAAATTACACCGACCTTAATACTGCTAACATGACAGATAAAGTGATCAGAGTCACTATTCACGTATTTCAAAACGAAGCACCAGGCAATCCTCAAAACTTTGATCCATATAATGATCAGGGTGCTCAGACTTCCCATTATACTTGGCTCAGAAACTTGGTCTATTCAGCCAGCAGCTGGATGGGTAGCTTACAAACGTTGAATTATAATAATGGGTCGCCTCTGATCACGGACTCGCGTATCAGATTTGATTGTGTCCAGGTCTGTGAATGGAAAAATAATGATTTTTGGGCAAGAAATTGGGGGTGTGTGGCAAATTTCCCTACAATGCGCTTTAAATAAGTTGTTTCTAGCCATCAAAATGGGAAATCTGCCATACACCCAATTGGGAAGGAGTCCATGATTTTGATGCAATGCATACTTTTGTAATGACACAACCTTCTGTATTATACAAAGGAAATTCAGTACATATATTATTACCAGGGCTCCCAAAAGCTAACCAAGGTGGGGAAGCAAGTGGTCAAGGAAATAAGAATTGGACCATGATGAATAATGTGTATAGCCTATATTTGAGTAATCCTTTAAGCAATTCTCAAGGATTATTGATGCATGAGTTATGCCATAATCTTGGACTTCATCATCCATGCGCTGGAGTAGGCTGTGCTGAAACACCTTCTAGTACCCCTCCAGGATATGGTAATTGCAGTCCACCTTGCGACCCTGCTCTTTATACTTGTAGTAACAACATTATGGATTATAATCCTTTACGTACAGGATTGGCTCGATGTCAAGTCATGCGAATGCATGAGACTTTATTGGGATTTTATCCAGGTGAGAATATCCGCGACTGTGTAAGAGATGTGATCACCCCTAAAACCCCGACTATGGGAGGACCCACTTGTAATATCAGGCACTACTTCTACTGGTTATAATAATTCAAATTATGAATTTGGAACGGAGGTGACATGGAGTCTCAATAATTCACTTGCCACCTTGTCCCGTACCTGTGGGAGTAATACCACACTCACACCTGCATTGGGTGCTTCAGGGTCGGTGATCTTGACTGCTACGGTTAATTGGGGGGTCTATGGCACACGCCAGGTATCAAAGACTATCAATCTTTCTAGTGCAACTATCGCAGGAACCTTTAATTATACAGGTACCACTCAAAATTTCGCATTACAACCAGCACCTCAGCCCAATATAGTATGCGAGGGTAGATGGCATTGCAATGTCTGAAAAATTAGTGATCATTAAATAAAAAAGAGATGAAGCAGATAATTCTATTTGTTTTACTTTTTTATTTGACACCAGTGTATTCTCAGAAATTGGAATGGTTTCCCATTGGGGCTAGGTGGGAGTATGATGTTGGTTTTTTGAGTGGGGTTGGAAAATGCTATAATACCATTGTAAGTGACACCATTTTATTAGGACTAAAATGCAAAATACTCCAGGGTACTTGTTTTGGTGATACAAAAGATGTAATAAGAGAGAGTAATGGTAAAGTGTATGTGTATAAGCAAGGTCTTTTCAATTTATTGTATGACTTCAATGTTGAATCAGGCGATACTTTGTACCAACCTGGTGCCAGTGCAATATCGCCTATAAATTGTGAATTATTTCCTGGAAAACAAATAGCAAATCTTATCCTTCAATCACACTTTTTGAACATAGGATTGCCGGGTCAAAACATTCGGTATTATGTAGTTGACAGAACACTTAATTCAAATCTTTGCCCTGCCCAAAGATTGGCTTATAATGTTGAACCTTTTGGCAATCTATACGGTTACTTCTTTCCTATACGTGAATTAGCCGAAATAATTTTTGATTTAAAAAGATATTCTGATTCCTGTTGGGATATTAGCCCAAAAATAATCTATGGAAATGGTCGCAATGACTATAAGGTCGAACTCAAAATCAATCGCTCCTGCTTCTCTGTCTCTACTCATGATACTAAGACCTTATCGAATATTTCAATCTTCCCCAATCCAGCACGAGACCAAATTACTATCGATCTGGAGGATGGACGAATACAAGATATAGAGGTATGGAATATAAATGGTCGAAGTATGATGAGGGTATCAGGTACGAAAAGCGGTCGCCAAAATATTGACTTATGTGCTTTATCTGTAGGAATGTATATAATTAAAGTGAAAGATCGAAGCGGAATGATAGGCGTGCAGAAGGTGAGTATAGTACGGTAATGGTTAAATCATTGTTTGATCCAGATCTCATGGACAGGATTACCGGTAGAGCTTTTGCCTTGATGCTCCCATTGGTTACCATTTACCTTAGCTTCAAAAGCCAAAGCGCTGCCTACTCTCGTTTTATCTCTGGAAAAGAAATCAATTTTTTCTGTGTATTTACCATCGATCAGTGTATAAGTACCACCGCCTGTACCTGAAAATTGTTTAGTCACAGGATTGATAGCTATCCATTGAAATCGATTACCCGCTATCAGTTTTAAAGTTTTACGGGACCCTTCAGGCATTTTGGTCATAGTACCGTCTTTGCCTATTTTGGAAGAAATTCTCCAGCACCCAGCTAAAAAGTCGGTAGCATTGCTAAGTCTGGCCCATATGACTCTGGCCTCTTTAGTTAATGCCAGTGAAGTAGCTGTGACCTTCGTATTGAACGGCAAGTCCGACCCGATAAGTGAAGTGTCTTTTGAATCAAATTCGAGATGTAACAGTAGTTGATCATTCTGAATTCGATAAGCACCCCCATAGGATCTCAAAAAATTATGATCTTGTTCATTATATACTGCAATAGAAAGATAAGAAGGTGTTATCAACAAGGTAGCTACTTCACCTGGATCTCCCGCACCCCGGAGTTGCCAAGCACCCAAGATAGAAGCAGATTGACCCATTAAAAAAGATGGGATTAGAAAAATAAGAATATAAATCAATTTCATAGTACCGCTAAGCATTTATGCAAAATTGTAGATTAATTTTCAATTAATTAGTATAATTTTAAACACATTCTCACCCATCATGCGATCATTCTTTTTATTCATTCTACTTTTTTCAACCTTCATCAGTATCGGTCAGACCATACCTAAAGTCAGTACTGACTATACGATCAGCAAACAAGAGTCCAAGCCGTTTTATTTCTCCTTGCTAAAAGGACATATATTGAAGTCTACCGTATTACAAAAAGGTATAGATGTAGAAGTATTCATTCATAGGTTGAAGGACACCACCCGATTATTTTATATGGATTCACCCAATGGAACTGAAGGACCTGAACCCATCGAATTCGAAAGCCCAGCAACAGGTGATTATGTATTAGTTATCAAGACATTACTTCAAAATGAAGCAGCTTCAGGAATATTCTCCATCAATATAGATACAATCCTCACACCCTATGATGTCATTAAAGTAAAGGAAAATCGACAACAAGAAGAGGGCGAATTCATCCAATGGATCACCAAGCAATCTAAGGTGATTACTGCTATTGATCCAGGCAACGGATCCATCGATTTACAAGTTTTCAAGCCAATATTAATGGATGTTCAATTGATTGGCTTAGGAGAATCAACCCATGGTACCAGCGAATTTTTTAGAATGAAACATAGATTGTTGGAATTCCTGGTAGTAGATATGGGATACCGATCTTTCTATATCGAAGCCAGTATGAGTCGATGTCGTTACATCAATGATTATATTTTATTTGGGCGAGGCAATCTAGACACCGCTACTGCGATACAGGGGTTCGTCACCTGGAGAGTAGAGGAATTTCGTAATATGATCGATTGGATGAGAAAATACAATAGTAGAGTACAGGAATCGGATCAAGTCCATTTCTATGGATATGATCTTCAAGTCAATGACTATGCTCTCCGAGAGTTAAAATCCTTCTATCGGCGCGTAAACCCTGCAGAAGCTTCCACTATCGATACGATAGAAATTAGAATGATGCGCGCTTCTTATTTTTCCAATCAAGCTGCAGATAGTTTGCAACAAAAGGGTAAATCCCTCTTTCAATCCTTATCGACTCAGGTCATTGCTGTATTAAAAGATTTTACTTTAAATGCAGGAAAATATCAAAGCCTTACCCACAGCACACATTATTATCGCAATTGGGAAAACATCCGATTGATCCTGCAAGAAATAGAGTCTTACAAAGACGGTTACAATGATCGCCGGGATTATTACATGGCTGAAAACATTTTAAATCTTTATCAACAAGAACGACCTGGCACCAAAGTGGTCGTGTGGGCCCATAATGGTCACATTGCTAAAATATCTTCTGCGGGATATAAAAATATGGGACATTGGTTAAATCAGACCTTGGGTAAAAAATATTATGCCTTAGGCTTTGAATTTTATAGTGGAAGTTTTCAAACCCGAAATAGAGATAGTACCAATTGGAGTTGGGATTGGGATATCATGTCAGTGGGCGATCCGACGATAGGATCATTACCCTGGCATCTCCATCAAACCGGCAAAGAAAACCTTTTTTTAGACTTTAGATCTACGAATGCTGAGAAAGTAAAATTATTTCATAGACCTATCCTTATGCATAGCTTGGGATCGATGTATTCGTGGCAATGGGCGTCCATGCAATCTACACGACTCAATGCTTATGATGGAATCTTATATATAAAAAATTCTACTGCTGCTAAAAATTTTAAAAAAGTATATAGATGAAAAGAATGTGTTCTTTGCTTTTTTTAGTAGGTTAAATAACGAAAACCTATTTTATTGACACTCTTTTCAAATCGCACATCCATCATCATAGTCTTTAATTAAACGTAATATTAAAATCTATTCATATTGCACTGCTTGCAGGAGAACGTAACTCAGATTCGTATTACTAAAAGTAGAAGGTTTGGTCTTTTTTAATTTGAAAAACTAATAAATAATTTTTACCCACTAAAAAAGGTGAAGAACCAACTCGACGAATATGACATTCCTTTTTAGTTCAATGACTTCATTTCCATTCGATTTTAATTCAAATCGAGACCCCTTTAAACGACGAAATAAATTTCGTTGCACAAAATGGCCTACATTTTTTTCTTCAATGCCAGCATCTCATCTCGATATTGTGCTGCACTGATAAAATCAAGGTCTTTGGCTGCAACTTTCATTTTCTTTTCTGTCT
>JAYSTG010000442.1:0-3352 GCA_043719965.1 Saprospiraceae bacterium
TCAGGGCCACCGCCTATAAAAGGTGCACACAACTCATATTCTATTTTATCCCCTTCTTTATCTGTAGAATTAAGATCAAGTTTGAGGTCTTGATCGACACAGATGACTAATGGTGGCAGTTGATCGGATAGAGCACTTTGATTGCATACTTTTTGCCCTTCCGTAGTCAACTCCAACATGATCGTACTACCTGTCCTGCCTGGATCTAAGATATTCGAAATCGTCATATTCCGACAACAACGCTGGTAAGTGATTAAG
Organism: Saprospiraceae bacterium; assembly: GCA_043719965.1. Classification (GTDB taxonomy): domain Bacteria; phylum Bacteroidota; class Bacteroidia; order Chitinophagales; family Saprospiraceae; genus JADJLQ01. The sequence continues at coordinate 259 of JAYSTG010000442.1, forward strand.
TAACTTTCAGATAAAGCAGGTAAGTCAAATACCATAAATTCGTAGATCGCCTCTCTTACACACACATTATATAAAAGTACAGCACAAGATTTTTTATCGGTATCGACTGAATGTTCTCGCGTTAAGGGTACGTTAATTTTTTTTACAAAAGTGATATTGGAATTTAACTGCTTATAGATGCCGATATCAATATTTTGGTCAAAACTGGTGCCCTGGTTGCAATCTCGGGTCAAGCTTAGTCGAAAGAGATAATTTTTTGTATTGGGGAGTGCCCCATTACCAATGCATTCATAAGACATCACCCCTCCAACGAGGTGTTCGGCCCTGCCTAAGGATAGTAAGGACAAATTAAAAACAAAACACAATAAAAATAAACAACTATAATTCACCTGCTTCAAGCCTATATTTACAATAATTAGAACTGCAAATTAGTTTAATTTATTATTTTTTATAGGCTAGATCGTTAACATGGAGTGGACAGAAGAAATAAGTGAAGCTGTAGAGATTCTACTGAATGGAGGAGTAATATTGTATCCAACTGATACCATATGGGGCTTAGGATGTGATATACGAAGCGATTCTGGGGTTGATAAGATATATTCTATAAAAAAAAGAGATCGAAGTAGCCCCTTGATATTATTGGTTTCTGATATGAATATGCTCAGAACATATGTCCCCAAGATTCATCCGCGATTGGAAAATTTACTTAACTTCCATGAAAAGCCGGTGACAGTGATATATCCAGTGGTTGTGGGTATTCCAAATTACCTTATTGCCTCGAATGGTTCAGTAGCTATACGAGTGACCAAAGATCCATATTGTGTAGACCTGATCACTGGGGTGGGGAGACCTTTGACTTCAACATCTGCAAATTTGACTGGTCATGATTTTCCTAAGCATTTTGGAGAAATTCAATCAGATATTTTACAACAAGTCGATCTTATCGCCCAATATAATAGAGAGTCGAGGGAAGAACGTGAGCCTTCTGTAGTCGTCCGATATGATGAAAGTGGGGTCTTAGAATTTGTACGGTTATAGTAAAATACTATTGCAATACTTTCATGGCCACTTGAATTTCTTGTTGGTTCAATAATTCTGATTTTTGTACATTATAAAAATCTTTATTGGCCAACAATAAGGACTTTGAGATCAACCTTTTTACTTTAACTGTACTAGGAGCATCCATTTGCTTTATAGTTCTAGGTAAGTTATTCCAAATTTGTTTTTCAGGGTCCAGTATCATCCGAGCATTAAGTCGGTTCTTTACCGCTTGAATTTTATACATTAATACGGCATCCGTAATTTGAGTATTTACAGCATTCGATTCGAAACCCAATGCGGTATCAGCGGCAATCTGGATGTCAGGAGTAATAGCATAGGAAGCTGGTAATTTGCGGCCTTTCACTGTTAAAAAAAAATTTCCATTATTTTCCGGATGATTATGGCCAATCATTCTTCCAGACGGTAGTTTAAATCTAGCTACGGAGAGTCGGAGGACACCGCCATTCGAAAGCATATACTGTTCTTGAACCAATCCTTTACCATAAGAGGATCTTCCAATAACGATGCCTCGGTCTAAATCTTGAATACTCCCAGCAAATACCTCACTGGCAGAGGCTGAACCTTCATTGATAAGGATAACGATTTTTTCAATATTAAATAGTTGACGGCCATCAGTTTTATATTCGGCCTTTCTGACCGTGCGACCTTGGGTAGACACCAAGAGTATGTTTTTGTCTCGGAATAACTGATTTAATATTCTTGAACATTCTTCGATGTATCCTCCGGTATTGTTTCTTAAGTCGATGATAAGATGTTTGGATTGATGTTTATTGAATAAAGTGTCAAGAGCACTTATAAACTCATCATAGGTATTGTCCCCAAAATGAGCTATATGGATATAACCTATTGTTCCCACTATTGGCAATGCTGGGAAAACCGTTCTGATGACATGGTTATTTTTTTTATAAAGGCTTAGCTTTAAGTCAGCGTTGTTCTCAAGTTTATGTACTGTCAATCGAAAAGTAGAATCTGACCAATGGTAAAAATCCAGTGGAGTAGGGGTTTTGTCTCTGACCTGCGTAATCTCATCTCCCACATCCAAATAAGTCCGTGCGATTTCAAAAAATGGGTTTATAGCTTGAATATACCATTTCGGCCCGATCTGCCGGACTGAAATACCAAAAGCGTCATAGATCGATACAGGAGTATCTACATCGGGTCTATCTACGGGTATGTATATGGAAAAGGGATCAAGCTCTCTCACCAATGAACCAATCGCCAGTTCAGAAATAGTATTAATATTTAATGAATCAATATACCGGGCATCTATGAATCGGGCGGCCTCTTCGAGCAACAAGGAATAATTTTTTACACCTGAGCTAGTTTTTGTTTTTGATTTGGTTTCAGGTAAAGAAGACTGTTCTATTTTTTTCCCCAGGATAATACCAATCACTACCATTAGGGCTAAAAGCAATGGCTGACCGATTTCATATTTTTTTAAAGTAATTTTATCCGGCATATGATGGGACAAATCTATAATATTTAACCTTATATCTTTATCTATGAGTGATAAACCAGAAAGCTTGGACGCCTTGGATCGAAATATTTTGGCCAAATTGATGGTCAATGCTGACCAATCCTACACCGAACTCGCCAAAGAACTCTTTGTATCTGCAGGCACTATTCATGTCAGAATGAAAAAAATGACCACATTAGGTGTGATCAAAAGGGAAGTATTGGAAGTGGACTATCATAAACTTGGATTTGATGTCACAGCTTTTCTAGGTATCTATCTTGAAAAGAGCTCCATGTATAATGCAGTCGCTGACATTCTGATGCAGATCCCTGAAGTGGTCGAAGCTCACTATACCACAGGTAATTATAGCATATTTGCCAAGCTCATTTGTAAAGACACAAAAGATTTAAAAGAGATCCTGACAGAAAGGATCCAATCCATAGAAGGGATTCAGCGGACAGAAACATTTATTTCACTACAGGAAAGTATCAATCGACCCCTACAAGTGACTTTTCAACAATAATTCAACGTAGTAATGCTACTATGCACCTAAATAGTGCTTTAATAATTTACTCC
>JAYSTG010000443.1:0-9267 GCA_043719965.1 Saprospiraceae bacterium
GAGCACTCAATGATCATCAGGACATCAGTGAACAGCTCAAAATAGAGATCAATGAGATGGCTCGTTTGATGAAATACAGACCCAGCAGCGCCGCATTGAATTTGAAAAGAGGCACGATCAAGACCGTAGCGCTTATATTACCTGAAATAACTTCATTTTTTTATCCATCGGTCATACACGGTATAGAGCAGATATTACATGGCCAAGGTTATACTTTATTGATCTTGCCAACTGATGATCGGTTGGAACGCGAAATAGAAAATATAGAAGTAGCCTATGATCAAAATGTGGCAGGCGTATTGCTTTCTGTTTCAAAAGAAACTTTTAATTTAAATCATCTCGAATCGCTCAATGAATCCAATATACCAGTCATTTTGATAGATAAAATCTTAGAAGATGCGCCCTACTCCAGCATTACCATAGACGATTTTCGTGTTTCCTATCAGATGGTACACCATTTATATAAATCAGGCTGCACTAAAATCGCCGGAATCTTTGGAAAAGCCAGTCTGACCATTTCTCATTTAAGGTTTAAAGGTTATGCAAAGGCTTTGGTAGACCTGGGATTGGAACACAGGGTCGATCAAGTCCGATTTGTAAATAATAGTCAGGAAGCTTATGATTTTGCTCTAGAATTGTTAGTCAAATTTGAACCTGATGGATTATATCTCATGACGGATGAAATCATGCTCGGCGTAATGCCAGCAATTGCATCTTTGCAATTGAAGGTACCGGAAAACCTTGCCATCATCGGTATCAGTGATGGTCATTTGCCGCATTTCATGATTCCAAAGGTAAGCCATATGAAACATGACGGCCATGAGCTTGGAAGATTAGGTGCGCAAAAATTAATTCAATGCATCAATGCCAAGAATAATAATTTATTTTGGAAGACCCCCGAGTCAGTGGTAATGAATACCAATATAGTCCTATTGGACAGTACAAAATAGTACCTTTGCTCTCTTCAGTATTGATCCCGTATGAATTCCAAGGTCTGTTGCATCTCTCTTCGGATAGGAAGGACACTCCCTGTATAATTGGAATGCATGAATGAGAAGATAAGCACCTTGTGTTGTTTCGTCAGGATATATCCACTTAAGGAATGATTATTCATCAATGAGCCTGTCTTTGCAAAAACATAAGGTGTTGCACTACCATACCATTGACTTATAGTGCCAGTAAGCCCTCCTGTCGGGAATATTTTTTTTATACGAACTATTGGAGTTTTATCAAGAATTTTATCCAATACGTAAACTATAGTGCGAGGAGTGAACAAATTGTATCTAGAAAGTCCACTGCCATCATACCATTGCATTTTGTCTGGGGCTTCTGCGAAATAATTTTTAATAGCCCTGTCTATGGCTATTCCTGTATGGCAAGTATCCAAGGTATAAGCCGCAGACATCAGCAACAGCTGTTCTGCAATGAAATTATCACTCACCGTCATCATATGGCTATAAACGGAGTCTGCAGGCACACCAGGCATCATCTGCCATTGCAATGTCGGGTCCAGATCACTCGACCAAATTGTGTGAATCTCACGATGTAAGGTATCTTGCATTAAATTTTTGATCGTAACGATATCGGTATGAAACGGGATGTTTTGATTCTTAAGTTTGGCATCATAGATTACAAACTCGTTAGACCTAGGTGATCTGGTTATAGGATGGGAACTATTGACTTGAGGCAAACTACTCCATTTGGATTGAAAATAAGTTGGTACCACTCTATAACTATTATCCAAAGCTTGAAAATGCACTAAATTGCCATAGAGGGGCCATGCAGATCGTTCCGCCTGATAGGCATATTGATAATCATCCCAAGCCCATCCTGAACCAAGCATCTCATCTTTTAAAACATCTGCCACTAAATAGATTTGTTCTTTTGAATTAGATAGGAAAGTAAAAGCGGGATGATTCTGCCATAGCTCATGTAGGAAAGTAGGATCTCCGATCCCTTTTAAGTAGAGTCGCCCTCCTGAAAATGCATATTGGAATGCCGGCAACGTATCCGGGAATGAACACATAGCTGTATATAAAGTAAGAATTTTAGTGTTAGATGCTGGGGTAAAATATTTTGAACTATTATATTCGTAAATTGATTTATTAGCAATAGGGTCATATAGCATAAAACCTGTAAAATGATTGTTGAAAACACTGGATTCCGTAATCCTATGCTTTAAGTCAGAGGAAATGGTACTCGAATGTCGTGTCACACCACATGCCAAGCCACTTACCATACACCAAATCAGTATAAAATAAGCCCCCAGCCTTTGGATAGAAAAGTAATTAATATTCATATTTTGACATAAAGTTCATAAATTCATCCCAAATTACGCAATGGGGCGTAATTTGCCCGAAGGTCTGATGACTCCTATAGTCGTATCAGACTCGTAGGAGGTGACGAATTAATTGATTGAAGATCGATTAATTGTCAGGATTAACCTCTGACGCAGTGTGACACTCGTCAGAGTCGTCAGACCTGATATTGTTTTTGAACAATTCTTTTTTAAAAAATTAAACTATCTTGTTCAAAATCAATCGTCAATAAGCTTTAGAGTTTTCTAAAGCTTATTTTGGGTTCATATGATTATCGTGAATCAAAAATTAGTATTACCATTATTTGGGCTTGTGGCCCTTCTGAGTGCTCCTTTGCCCCTATGGGCTCAATCGAGATCCAGTATAATATCCTCCTATGACAAAGTTGGAAGTCATGTCGTGGTGCTAAAAAATCAATCTGAACTGATACCTTTAAAAGACTTGGACCATTGGCATCCAGTCCTTGTAACTATTGGATCTTCAAGCACACAACTTTCGGCTCTCATCAATAAATATCGATTTACAGAAGTAGTAGGTTTTAAAAGGTTGGAAGATCAGACTTGGCCCACTGGTACCAATTTATTTATTTTAGAAATAGATTTAAACCAATCACCTTCTTCAACCTTAATTGGCGTCTCCAATAAACTGGATCAAATAGGACTGCCCTATATCGTAGTATTTCTGAAAGGTCGCCCAAGCAGTCTTCAGCCCGGATTGTTTTCAAAAGCTCAATCCATCCTGTACTCCTGGGGAGAATCAGAATATATACCGGCACGTATAGCTGAGATACTCTTTGGAGCCTCGGCCGCGAATGGCACTTTGACATTTTATGTCAATAAGGAATATCGTATGGGGTCTGGAATCCAGACGAAATCTTTGAATCGGCTACGATATGGCCCGCCGGAGTTGGTGGGTCTTGACGGCCAAGCATTTAATACTGCGCTTTCTCTTGCAATGGATGAAGCCATCTCCAATAAAATATTTCCCGGAGCAAATCTATTGGTCGCTAAAGATGGAGTCGTAATATTTCATAAAGCGTTCGGAAAAACTACATATACCAGTACTGAACCCTTGAGTAAAGATGCAATCTATGATCTTGCATCGATTACTAAAATATTTGGAGCAACCTTGGGTAGCATGAACCTGCACAGCAAAGGGCTTTTTAATACGGAAACTGTATTGTCTACTTATCTGACTGATTTTAAAAGAAGCAATAAGGGTCGGTTAAAGTGGAGGGATATTCTCGCGCATCAGGCCAGGCTACCTGCGACTATCACTTTTTACAAAAATGTAGTTTCGTCGAAAGGTACTTTTAAATCTCGGACTGTTCAGCCTGGTATCGGTGCCGCTTACCCGTATCCTGTCAGCGACATACTATATGCTCATAAACGGATACCTTCTAAGCTTTTGAATGATATAAAACGAGCTCCTTTACTGGCCAAAAGTGGATATGTATATTCAGATCTTTCTATGATCTTATTATTTAAATCGATTGAAAAAATTACAAAAATCCCATTTGATCAATTTATGGATCAGACCATCTATAGTCCCTTAGGAGCAGATCATACTCTATTTCTTCCATTGCGATCTTTTTCCAAAAACGAGGTAGTACCTACGGAACGAGACTCATTTTTCAGGCATACCCTGGTACATGGCTTTGTTCATGATGAAAATGCCGCCTTACTTGGTGGGATATCCGGTCATGCAGGATTATTCAGCACTGCTAATGATATGGCTAAGATCGCGCAAATGCTCCTGAACAAAGGTAGTTACGGCGGGAAACAATATATGACGCCCCAGACTGTAGAGCTATTTACTTCATACCAGTATCCGCAGTTAAATAATCGCAGAGGATTGGGTTGGGACAAACCTTTATTAAAATTTGATCTCGATGCAAGTCCGGTAGCTCGGGATGTCAGCCCTCAAAGTTATGGCCATTCAGGTTTTACAGGGACCTTCGTCTGGATAGATCCTACCTATCAATTGACTTACATTCTATTGACCAATCGGGTATATCCATCCAGAGCCAACAATAAAATAAGTCAATATTCTATCCGTCCTTGTATACAACAGACTATTTATGATTTTATACTTCAGGATAAAAATAAGCTGCCTAAAAAATAGAATTTACGAAGACGCTGATTTGGATATTTTGGAGTTTTAGTAGTTTGCGGTACTTCGTTGATTTTTGGTTTTTAAGCTCATTCTAATTAAGGGCAAAAAATGAAAGAAATTGAATTAATAGAAAAGACCATTGCATACGTAAAAAAACAACTTGAACATACTGAGCATGGGCATGATTGGTGGCATATATCCAGAGTATATCAAAATGCACTAACCATATTAAAAAATGAGACGGCAGAGACAATAGTCGTTCAATTAGCTGGTTTATTGCATGATATCGCAGATGCTAAATTTCACGATGGAGATGAATCCATTGGGCCTAGATTGGCAAGATCCTTTTTAGAAAGCCAAGCGATGCCTGCACGAATCACAGATCATGTCGTAGCTATTATCGAAAACATGTCATTCAAATCCAGCCTGGGTGCAGTATGTTTTCACTCCGCAGAGATGGACATTGTACAAGATGCTGACCGATTGGATGCTATCGGCGCCATCGGCATAGCTAGAGCATTTCACTTTGGTGGCTTCAAAAATCGAGTCCTCTATGATCCTAATATCCCCCCTAATCTATCTATGAGCAGGGAAGAATATAAAAAAAGTGAGGCTCCGACTTTAAATCATTTTTATGAAAAACTTTTGCTACTGAAAGATAAGATGAATACTAAAACAGGTAAAAAAATGGCAGAAGATCGTCATGAGTTTATGGTGAAATATCTTGACCAATTTTATAGAGAATTTACGAATGACGAATGACGATTATACCGAATTACGAATTATTCGTAATTCGAAACATTCGTCATTGCATTTCATATATGCCTTTCTGCATGGTAACTCGACCGGACTAATGGCCCGCTTTCCACATAGGAGAATCCTTTACTTAACCCAATCTCTTTATACTCAGCAAATTGATCAGGATGAATAAATGATACGACAGGGTGATGCAGTTTGGTGGGTTGCAAATATTGACCTAGAGTGACGACATCACATCCATGCATTGCCAGATCGTCGAGGATTTGAATTACTTCTTCGCGGGTTTCTCCAAGGCCTAACATGACACCACTCTTGGTACGTTTGCCATAGGCTTTGGTACGTTTTATTTGTTCCAATGAGCGCTCATATTTAGCTTGAGGTCTCACCGCTCGATACAGTCTTTTGACAGTCTCCATATTATGAGATACGACCTCCTGGCCAGGATTGATCATAGTTTCTAAAGCATACCAATCTGCTTTGGTATCTGGTATTAAAGTTTCAATCGTGGTTTTTGGACTTAGTTTTTTCACTGCTTTGACTGTGCGATGCCAGATCTCAGCTCCTTTATCGGCCAGTTCGTCACGATTGACGCTCGTGATGACAGCATGTTTGACCTTCATGAGGAATATGGCTTCGGCGACGCGATCTGGTTCGTCTACATCGTACTCTGTCGGGCGACCAGTCTTGACGGCACAGAAGCTACAGGATCGGGTACATACATTGCCCAGGATCATAAATGTAGCTGTACCTTCTCCCCAACATTCGCCCATATTAGGGCAATTACCACTTTGACAGATCGTATGTAGTTTATAAGTATCTACCAAGTCTCTGATTTTGCGATAATTTTCACCTATAGGAAGTTTCACTCTTAACCAATCCGGTTTTTTGGTACGGCTAGTCGATAACTGCTCTTGCGTGGTAGGTGACTCCATCATTTAAGATTCAAAGATACATTGTAAAAATGAAGTAATTTGTCAGTTTATAGCAGAACGAAACTGAAACTGATGGACTTAAAAGAATTGCAATGGAACTGGGATACGATGGGTAAAGAAGATCCCTTGTGGTCGATACTTACGAACGAAGGGATGAGAGGAAATAAGTGGGATCCTGAAGCGTTTTTTATGACCGGCACTAACAAAATAAAGTCAGTGTTTCAATACCTCGAAAATCTAAATATTATAGTGCATTATGGGAGCGCCTTGGATTTTGGATGTGGAGTCGGTAGACTTACACTTCCCCTCGCCGAAAAGTTTGAATTGGTGACAGGCGTCGATATTGCTGCTTCTATGTTGCAGCTGGCACATAAATTTAATAAATATCCAGACCGATGCCGTTATCATCACAATACAAAGAATGATCTTTCCTTTTTTCAGGATAACAGTTTTGACTTTGTAATTACATTTATTGTTTTGCAACATATGAGACCTGAATTTGCAAAAAATTATATTCGCGAATTCGTCAGGGTTTTAAAATCAAGTGGTGTTGCAGTTTTTCAAGTACCTACGATATTTAAAGGACCGGTATACATATCTCCTAAGCTTAACATAATTCAAAAGATAAAAAATAGATGGCGACAGTTTATTCGATTCTTCGGCATACAACCTTCTGTGAAACCAGCTAAGCACGCACATATGGAAATGTATGGCACACCTACTCAAGACCTGTTGATATTTTTAAATAAATTGCCTGTAGAAGTATTGGATGTAAAAATGGATACCCACACAGCTTCATCCTGGGAGAGTAATCAATATATCATCCGCAAAAAGTAATATGAAATACTTCCATCTAGTGTCGACTTTTTGTCTACTCTTCTTTTCATTTTGTAAAATGGAACATCACCCTGAGGAAGTAGAGACAGCGATGACTCTTTACCATCGGTTGTGGTTAGAGCATGAAATTGACTCCTTAACAGGAATGTTTATGACAGATGGGGATCTTGGAGATCAGGCACATGGTCGTAAGGAGATCAAAGAATTTTTGTCAATGGCAGATTTTGGAAAGCTTTTATCCAACCGATTTGAGACTAAAACGTTGGTCTTTCAGGGAGATCATGCCATTCATACCGGTACATTCGAACAAGTTATCACATCTGGACATGATACATTATTGGTGACAGGAGTATTTAACGGTTTCTGGCAATGGACGGTGACACAAAGTTGGCTCATAAAACGAATGGAACACAAAATGGATTAGTAGTTTTTTTTCATCATTTACTGGTTTGGATTTTTTAGCTGCATACTTTTCTTTTCTTTAAACTTTCTTAGAGGATAGATTTCCGCCTTATCAAAAAATGTGCAAAATCTTGAATCATTGTAATAAAATGTATGCATATATATGCCATGTTTGTAACAAAATGTATCCAATTTTATGGATATTTTGAAATGAAATATACGATAACGATTTTAAACCTAGATCGTTCATGGGAAATTCCATCAAATCTATTAATGCTTGAAAAATTGTGCAAACCACCTAAGTGCCTAATGTTAAAAATCAAAAAATCTATTCACTTAAATTATTACCTTGCCACTCAACCAAAATTGAATATTCATGGCGCAATACGGTCGTACCTGGTGGGGCGAACAATGGCTCAATGCATTAGAAAATATAGATTATAGCAATAGATTGGGCAGAGGACGGAGCTATGCTAATAATGATCATGTAAAAGACATTCGTATCAATGAAAATCAGGTATTGGCCAAAGTGCAAGGAAGGCAACCAAAACCTTACCAAATAAATATCGTAGTGCCTCCATTTACCGAAAACGAACAAAACCGCTTAGTAGAGATCATTCAGCACAATCCCTTAATCATCACTCAATTACTTAATCGACAATTGCCCAATGAATTATTAGACTTGGCTAACAAATCAAAAATCAAAATATTTCCTAGCAGTTGGCATGATATCAAATTAAATTGTTCTTGCCCCGATTACGCCGTACCCTGTAAACATCTGGCTGCCGTGATTTATATGCTTGCCAACGAAATAGATCAAAATCCATTTTTAGTATTTACACTGCATCGTTTCAATCTGACAGAGAAACTAAGCAGCCTAAAAGGTTCCATTCAAATACAAGAAACGGAAAAAATTCTGCGAATTGAAGACTGTATCAGTACAGAGCATAAAAGTAAGACGAAAAGTATTCCAACCGTAGAGCCTGATTTTTCAATCATTGAAGATTTATTGCCTACACTTCCAATATTGTATTCAGCCAATCCATTATTCTATAAAGACGGCGATTTTAAGAGTAAAATACAATCCCATTATAAGCGACAAAGCAAATTCGAGCCCCTATACAGCCAAAATCTGAAAAAAGAAACAACTTCGCTTCTTAGTGATTATAGATACTTTTCTTTCGCTCTTCATTTCGATCAGGAAATAAGTTCTCAGTTTATAGCAGAAGATCAAAAAGGCAAAAGTATTCCAATACCCTTTGATGAATTATTGGTACTACTTGCACAGACTGAACGCAAACATCTTGAATCTTACCACCCTTCATTCACGGCCATCTATCGCATCTTCAGGTTTTGTAACATAGTATGCGAAAGAGGAGCTTTTTTGCCTCGATTATTTAAAGTAAATGAAACCGAGTTTCAAATACAGTGGATCCCAGCAATGATCAATAGCAGCGTGAGACTCATACTTGATCAATTAATCCAAAGGTTGCCGGAAGCAATAGTAACAGCAATGCACATCAAGCCGGGCAAAAAAAGAGTTTGGATTAAAAGTGCATTAAGTCAACAAGAATCCATGCTGCATCTTTGCGCTCAATTCATTGATCATTCGATAGCCGTATGCTATAACGGATACAATACAGGCACTCAGAAAAGAACCAGTGAACTTGATGAAAAAATAAACGCTCTGTTTTTTGAAGATAGCATTCAGTCCTTTGATCGGTTTGATGAAAAAGAAGTACCCAATACCATTGCCCTCTGGCTACAACGATTTTCTCTGAATAAAAAAGAATACGTGCCCGTGTTGCAGATACACGAAAAAAAGACCGGAGGATTTGAATTGGAAGCGTTAGTAAAAAATAATGCTCAGGCAATGCAACCTATCTATCCCCTTTCGCACTTTG
>JAYSTG010000444.1:0-9237 GCA_043719965.1 Saprospiraceae bacterium
CTATAAATAAATCATTTAAATAGGGCGATCCTTCCACCTCAGTATTTTCCACGATATGATGTAGTCTACTATCTTTGAGCAATACATAGTCAGCAACCGTATTAACTTGTTGAAATACTTCTTGAGCATAAAAAGGCAGGAAGGTATTTGCATAACAAAAGAATAAAATATATTTTTTCATAACTATTTTAAATTGCTGATGGACTAGGCAATTAAAGTGTTTTATAATATTTCCAAAGTTCTTTTAAGTCTGCAAGTTTTGTATTTATTTTATTTTTTTCTATAAATGTCAATAACTCCTCCCGATGATCAGGGAATAGCTCTATCATTTTTTTAACTGAAGTTATGGGTTTGGCTACTGATTTTTCCGGTTTGTAATAAAATACATCTTTTGAACGCGTAAACCGGGCAGGTGTACCAGCCAGCACGTAAGGTTTGGGTGGTTCTCCTTTTTCAAAAATCACGGTATGCTTAGAAAATAACAATACTTTTGCTGAATCCAATAAACTAAAGAATCCCATTTTAAATTTCCCTTGAGTCTCATAGAGGGCATTGATGACGATAAGATCCTTCCATTCCACTTTAAGGATTTTAGGTGTAGGATCCAAAATATAAATTTGATCTTTTTGTCGATATTCTATCCAATCATTATAAAGATCATATCGCATTTCAATGTCACGTAATATGCCTTTCATCGTATAGATATTTCCCGGTTCAAATGAATCTTTGACATATGGAGACCCTATAATGTCTTTGGAACCATCGGGAGAAAAAACCAAACTCTTAGGCTTGGTCAATAAATGCTCTCCTACTGACCCCTCTAGAAAAGCATTGTTTTGGCTTATCCCATAAAGTAGGCAACAAAGCATGACTCCCGATATGAATATTCTTTTTTTAATCATCTGTTCAATATAAACTAACGTACCCTGAGCTATTTGAAATCCAAGGTACAGTTTTACGATCTTTGGATCTTGAAATTTTCCAATAGTGCTCTCAGTTTTTGTTTACAATTCAAATACGACTTCCTTATAATCTAATCGTTGACGGTCATAATAGATGCCTTCAGGAAGACCTTTACCACAGGCAACGATCATACTAATATCTATAACGGATGGAAGCCCTAAAAGTTTCTTTACTTTTTTACCATCAAATCCTTCCATCGGACAAGTGTCATACCCTTGATCCGTCATGCTCAACATAAAATTTTCTGCCGCAAGTGCTATGGATTTATTAGAAACGACACGTGTATCACGCGATGAGACCCAGCGCAAGAATGGAATATTACGTAAATCATGTATCCATAAGTTGAGTGTACGGATCAGCGTATGAATACCGAAAACATCGGTTCTATAAAAATAAGGCATAGATCTTCCATAGTATCGTAGCCCCTTTTGATGTTTTTTTACATCGCCAAGGTTGGAATCTATCTGTAGGTGGATATGCTTCAAATGCCATGCGCATCGTTCCCGCCATTTATCTTTTCTACTGACGAAAAGAACGAGTTCGGATGCTGATCTCGCGGCATTTTGCTTTAGACAAAATGGCACCAGAGCTGCTATTTTATCTTTGCTACGGATACGATAGAATTCCCAGGTTTGCAAATTGGAAGAGTTAGGCGCTAATAGCGCTAGTTCGAGTGCCTTGGTCACTGTATGGTGATCGAATGTTTGGTTCGTATCAAATTTTCGTATAGATCTTCTTTTTTCGATGATTTCGCTAAGTGTCATTGTAGGGTTGAAAATTTAAGCATTTAGAGCACACAAAATACTGAAACTTAATGGGGGAAAATATGCTATTGCTTGCAATAAACTCATCAATCGCAAAATGATTGGATACTAAAGGTGCCAGTATATGATGAAAGAGAGCTGAATCCTGCAAGTAAATAAACCACAAGGATATCCGGATTAATCATTGAACTACTTATTTAACCAATTGCTTCAGCCAACAGGATAAAAATTTCATACCCGCTCGATCACCACCGCATAACCCATACCAACTCCTACACACATAGATACCAAAGTATATTTTTTATTGATCCGTAGCAGTTGATTGCAAGCCGCCTGGATAATACGAGTGCCACTCATGCCCAATGGATGACCCAATGCAATAGCGCCTCCATTGGGATTGACCCGTTGATCATCGTCGGCAAGAAGTAAACTTCGAGTCACTGCAAGGCATTGCGCAGCAAATGCTTCATTGAATTCAATGACATCCATATCGTTTAAAGTCAGGTGGTGGGGGAGCTTTAATTCATGGGTCATTGAAAGTAGAAATGGTAAGTCCCTGTGTGATAATAATTCCTCCACATACTTTGCATGGTTTTCAATTTGCCAATAACACTAAGGGCCATGTCCTGACCTTATCGTTTTCTTTTGTAGAACAATTATGGAATGGAATGTCATTCAATCCATCAAGGGATTCAACCGGATGGGCAGAGTACAATGAGTTGAGGTATATTTCATTTGTTGTTGAGTCGAAGGAATATAATGATTTACTTTTTTTAATTCACTGGATCAATCAAGAGCTGGTGGAATTAAACCTTCACAAAAAAATAGTTTTGCAATCCTGCTTTCAATTACTGTTCATTGCTCTGGATCGTAAAGAAACAACGCTTCGTGCCTCGCTATTGAATGAGCAGTATGCTCAAAAAAATCAGCCATCGCTCCATCACTACCGGGCATTTCAGCATAATATAAGAAAAAGCATACATGCTCCCAAGTCGATCCGCACCTATGCCAGAGAGCTCAATCTGTCAACTGTGCATCTCCAACCGCATATGTAGAGCTTTAGTAAAAAAATCTGCGCTCGATGTAGTGCAAGAGTATAGAGTCTTGGAAATCAAAAAATACTTATTGAATACGAGTTATACGATTGCTGAGATTTCATACCAATTCAACTTTGAGGATCCTGCTTATTTTACGAGAGTATTTAAGCGATTGACAGGAGTGACGCCGAGAGAGTTTAGAAAATAGGAGTGTATTTTAGGGCTTGACTGTAGTGGCGACTTCAGTCGCTGTAGTCACAAAGCAACTGTAGTCGCTTAATTAAGACCAGGGGCTTCGGGTGTTGATTGTGTTTTGGATAATACTGGAAAGGTTAAAATAAAACTACAGATCCAGATGCAAAATTTTGACTTCATAGTTTTCAAGATAATAATATTGAATTAAATATCCAGACGACCCTCTCTCAATTCCATAGTATTTCCTAGAGATCCAGTCACTCGGCCTCTACAGTTAGCTGACCTACATAGGCAATCGAATGGCTCCATAGTCTCGTCCAAAAAAGTAGCATAGTCTAGAGTTAACTCTTCATTATTTGCAATAGCACGAGTAGCTTTTACATTGAGACCATCATAGGCAGTATTGGGATTACAACTGTGATTTTGTGGTGCCCACACGGAGGGGTCATCATCCCATAAGATATAGATGTGTTTGCTGAGGGGCACGGCGTATCGTGCAAAAAGATCCTTTTCTTCAATAATCCAATGTTCGTCCACATAACGCTTATTGATGATGCGATGACTGCGAGCTTCATTGTTAAAGATGATTTCGTATGCTAGGATAGGTGCATTAGCATAGATCCCGAAGCCATTGATCGAATCACCTTTCATAGCATATTTTTTCTGTTGGGACTTGTAGCGATAGATCCCTTCATGGATGATATGATTTAAAAAACCAGACTGACCAATTCCATCGAATTTAAGTATATAATCAGCGCTACCTTCATATCCATCAGAATAAAAAACAGAACAAGTAAAATTAATCTCCAGAAAATAGATTTCATTATTATCATTCACTCTGAAATCGAGTCGGGCATATCCTACTCCGCCAAATCCTCTAAAAATCCGCTGAGCAGCTGCTCTGAGTTTGCATTCCAATACTGGATCTGCACAAGGTATATTAGCCTCGGTATGAAGCTCAGAAGTTTTCAATGCATAAGTTTTATATGCGAACCCGTGAGGAAATATATACTCAATCGGTTTAAAAGTCCTGCAATGTTTGATATTCGATGGGTCAGCAGCTACTAGTACTGTAAACTCTTTACCTTCAATATATTCTTCGATCAATAGTGAATCGTATTCCAGGAGTATGTCTTTTGCTTTATGCTCTAATGCAGCAAGGTTAGATACTTTGGAATGATCATCAATACCCAGACTATCGCCAGCCTTAGCTGGCTTAATAAATAATGGGTAATTGAGCTTTGCTACAGCTTTATCAAGGTCATCTAAAGATTCGACCAAAGCATATCTTGGAGTAAGGATATCTTCTGTAAATGCAACATACTTCATCAGCTCTTTGGTAGGATCGTACAATCGGCTCGTGGGCCCAGTAAATGGAAGTTTGAGCATTTCAAGAGCAAAAATCACATCAATAGAAGGTATATCCCAGTCCAAGTAGCCTTCACAGAGGTTTACAAAAATGTCGTAACCTTTATATCGCAGTTCGCTTAACTGTTTATAAGTATATAGTTTATTGAGAAACACATGATCGACCTGGTGGCCAGGCAATAGCCTGCTCAAGTCCCTAGGTGGATCATAGTTTTTATAATCTACTGAAGAGGCAGAGTAATCGGGTTGTAATACACAGACTTTCATCTGTTACTCATGTAATAAGCACATAAATATAAATCATCCTTCTGTTTCAGCTAATTCTGCTTCTACAGTTGCATATTGTTCGAATCTCATCAAGGCATCGATCAGAATTTCATAGATGAGCTGGTCATATGACTTATTGGAATGTTTAAGTATAGCGCCTATAGAGGTATAGTTTTCATCCTCACTCAGGCCACACTGAGCATTTACTTCCAGCACATACATTTTGCCCGTTTCCTGATCCATTCGGATATCTATGCGACCATAGCCCTTGCCTTTAACGGCAATATAGGAATCACGAGTAATCTGTTCGATAGCTGCTAATAACTCTGGTTCCGGAGATTTGTAGTCATAAAAATTTCCTTGTTGAGGCATACTAGTCTCATGTTCGTATATTTCCCAAAGTCGCTCAAAGGACAAAAACTTTTCGTGATCAGGTAATGAAACATGAAATACCCGTTCTACAGGGGCATAATAAACCATTTGATCAGGTTGATCATAAGAGCCAACTATTAACGTAGTGAACTCCGGTCCGGTAATAAACTTTTCAGCAATCACCCCGCCTGTGCCGAACTCCCATCCTCGATAACCGGTATATAATTTTTGAACTTCTTCCTTCATTTCATCGCGAGACGATACTACATTTTTTATACCTACTCCTAGTGATCCACCGGATACTGCCGGTTTGACGATGAGTGGAGTACCCAATCGTTTGAATATACCTGCAGGGCATGGATTGGACTCTTTGATGTCCTTCCAAGGCGCATTGGATACCTTATAAGTATCAAATGCTTTTTTCATAGGGATCTTTGAAGTCGTGATATCATAGAAATAGCTATCGGCTCCAGTAAACACAAGTCCACTTAGTTCCAATACTTTGACTACGGATACACCTGGAGTGCCATTCACTTCGTCTCCATCACATAGATTGAGTACGATTGGAAATACCTTGCCAACTATAGATTCTTGCTGTATCTCTTTGATGGCTACTTGGTAGTCATCTAAGGTAACGGGCTTCCATACCCAGTTCAGTTTTAGTTTATCAAAAACTCTGGTGTACTCTGCAATACTCTGACTGAAATCGTAATAGTAATCGATTTGTTCATCATTGGTCTTCAAGTGTGGGGCCAGGACCCATACTTTGATTTTTTTATTACCGATGAATGATTTGAATCTGCGTGAAAGCTTCATAAAAAAGATTAGAGTGAAACCATTAGATCAAAGAAGCCATTGCTTTTTTAGCATGCCGCTTGGTCTGTGTTTTGACTTTTGCTTTGATATATACAGATAAGTCATAGGTATTGATGACTTCCGCTGCAATGGCTTGCGCCCCTTGGATATAACCTAAGCATTTACTGCTTCCACATCCACAATCAAATGGCTGAATCATTTGCCATTCTGTAGAAGGATAGAAATAAGTTAGCTGCTCACCCTTTTTTACATCACGTACACAACATAATATCCTGTGATCTACATCGAACCATACATTCGGATCGCAGCTATGATTGATAGATGCTAGGAACTCGGGGTCCAGCACAATGTGTTTTCCCTCTTCAATCTGTACGGTCAGATAGGTAGGGTTGGATTGCATTTGTTTCGAACCAAATTGGTAGAGTTCTTCTCCGGCGTGTAGGTCTCGAGTGGCGACGAATGATCGCTGCTGAGCTTGGTGATCATAATAAATGTCACCCAGACCATGTTTGCTGAGTAATTCGATTTGTGTTTTGCCTTGTTTCATATAATATAATTGATGTTTCCGAAGTACATAACCAGCCTAAATCAAATACAAAGCTCACCACGTTGGATATACCAGTAGTGCAACTTTTAAGCGTATGGTAAAGGAAAAAATGAAATGAAAGATCTGCTTCCAAGGATTGAATAGGTTGTTGGTTGATTTTATTTGCCTCAATTAAAGACTTAAAACTATATTAATAATTTAGATCAACCAAATTTTCTTTAAAATAATTTCATAAATTTTATAACATAGATATCTTTAAAACTTGATTCTAATGAAGATCAAAACATTTTCAAAAGGGCAAACCTACATAACAAACAACTGCAATTAATAAATGAAATGCCTTGAAAGCCTTGGTACCAAAGGGATTCAAGCTTTTCTTGATTCTATATTCATTGTGTTATGAATGGCATCAAAGCATGATGAGATCTATCTCTTTGAGGTCTAAGAACTATAAACCAATATAAAATAAAACTGATGAGTACCACATTAAAAAGAGTTATAAGTAAGATGACCATCGATCGATTTGATGTTAACGACGACCCCATCATTGAATAAGTTTCATGCTATGGCCCATAGGAACGCTATGAAGATCGGTTGGTTGTTTCAAAGATCTAAGTGGTGATTCAAGTCACATTGGATCTATCTTCCATCTTATCAAGTTGCCGGGGGTGTGCTTATAAACCCTGTCGCTTCATACGAAATAAACAGGCGAAGGACTAAAATCTACGGCTATCAAGCGGGAAAAGTACTTTAATTCCATGCTTGGGGTTTAGCGTATTCAATGTATTACAAGCTGAGAAAACCATCATCTATTTATTTATGGAAATGAATATAACTATTTCCAGGAAAATCACCATTTTTATCCCGTGAACGAAGATGAACGAAGACATTACGATCAAGTGTTTGAAAAAGAGCTGTTGCCGCATATTAACGCACTAAGCACTTTTGCTTTCCACCTAACCCTCAATGAAGATGATGCAGATGATCTGGTCCAGGAGACCTATATGAAGGCTTATCGCTTCATAGATAAGTACATGGAGGGAACTAATGCCAAGGCCTGGTTGTTTAAGATATTGAAAAACGCGTATATCAATGAGTATCGGCGCAAAAGTAAAGCACCGACACATGTTGATTACGAAGATATCATAGGGTATCAGGACAATGAAGACAGCGCTATCGGTGAATTCACAGATTTGCGCGAAGAACTGTTCAAACATATGATGGGTGATGAGGTGACCAATGCGATCAATTCATTGCCTGTAGATTTTAGGACTGTGATTTTGTTATGTGATGTCGAAGGCTTTACCTATGAAGAAATTGCCAAAATATTAGATGTACCTATTGGTACCGTGCGATCGAGGCTGTTTAGGGCCAGAAATGATTTAAAAGATAAATTGAAACTATACGCAGAAAAAATGGGTTTCACAGATAAACGTAGACCCAGAGTGCCAAGATCATAAAAATAATTTTTTTAACCCCGGTTCAAATTCTAAACGATTAATCGTATGAGAAATCCAGATCCAATCCATGAATATCATCGTATGGTCAATATGTTTCTTGACCAACAACTTACTGAAGACGAAAATCGCCAAGTGTTAAATCAAGCTCAGGAAAATCCTGAATTTCAACGGGTATTGCGAACAGAGCAAAACTTCAGAGATCTGATCAAAAAAAATGTAGTCCAACGGGATCAGACCAATTCTAAACTATTGGAAAATATCAGACTTAAAATATCAGACACCAATTCTGATCTTAGATAAAATTATTACTAAGGCGGCTTAGTTTAATTGCGCACTGCCAAACAGTACTGAAAACGCTTTACACCATATTAATACATAAGTCTTTTTTGCCGTATCCACATCAGCAGGTACATCGATTTTGAATGTGCCTGTAAATACGGTTTTAGATAATTCTGTATAGCTCTTATCTGTTTTATCCTCTGCAATCCAAATTCTAATATCTGGTCCCGGGTCTGTCTTAAAATTTTCAAACACCAAATACTTTTTGCCTGCAGGATCTTTGGCTAACTTGACAATACCGGAAGTTGGATGAGCAGCTCCACTAAAGCTACCTTGAGTGATAATGGTAAGATTTGTGGGTATATTATTATCCCCTTCTTTTAATTCTTTATTACACGATAACATTCCCATCGTGAGTAGAGTCAGAAGCAATATTTTATTCATACTATGATGTTTAACGTATATTATGATTGCAAAAGTATAGATAAAGCACCTGATCTCAAACTAAAAACAGGATTTGATTATACATTTATCAATGCCTCTAACACATCTTGGGCGATAGGACAAAAACTGGCGTTCTTCAGGGTAAGCGCTTTTCGTTTTAAAAAAACTGCATCCTCTACATAGGGAAAACGATGACAGTCAGATGGCCTTACTTCATAGATTGTACAATAATTATCCAACCCCAAGAATGTACACGGTTTTTGATTGAGCACATAATCTCCGTCTTCATCGCGATGGAGATATCGATCCATCAGCTCGGTCTCTTTCATTCCAAGATACTTACTGATCCGTTTGATATCCGGAGCTTTAAACCTAGGGCTATAGTTTTTACAACAAGCTGCACATTGAAGGCAATCATTTTTTTTATATGCTATCTCGGCCATATGATCCAATAAAGGCAACTGCTTTTTGATATCGACCTTATCTAGAAATTTTTTATAAGCGGTCTGATGCTTAGTATATCGGTCTTTGACTTTTATGGGATCCAGGTCTGCCATATTATAGTATAAAGTCCAGGATCAAGACTACGATCAATCCAACAAAACTCACTACGGTCTCCATCAGAGACCAGGATTTGATAGTGTCTTTGATACTCAGGTTGAAATATTCTTTAAACATCCAAAAGCCTGTATCATTGACATGAGAAAACATCAAGCTACCGGCTC
>JAYSTG010000445.1:0-9178 GCA_043719965.1 Saprospiraceae bacterium
CTGCACCTTAAAAATGTTTGTTTGGTAGATAGGAAAAACACCCTCAAGCTATAAGCCATGAGGCAACCTCGACTTATAAAAGCCAGGATACCTTTAGTCTACGCTTCTCCTCTCTATTGTTTTTCCATATTCTCCTTGATCCTAAACTTTACCATTTTAGTGATTAGGCGCAGTGGCATGGGATGGTCCAATGGGAATTGAACGGAACCCTTCCCGGTTTTATATCCAGCAAGTTCTTGTTTGAATGCAGCGTGACCTGTAGGTAAGGCATAAAAACCGATATGGCTTTTGTATCCCGCAAAATATACCAAGATAGAACCATCGAGCGTAAAGGCCGGCATCCCATAACTTATTTTTTCTACCGCCTTGGGTGCTGCCTTTTTTATAGTAGCACGTACTTGTTCCAGTATGATCTTGGTCGCTGGAGGAAAAGTGGCGATGTACTCGTCCGTCGTATTCGATTTATTGGATAACATGAGCTAACTTTAAAGTGATAGAATCAGATTTATTAAGCATTCATCAACCTTTCAATATCAAATTTTTTCATTTGCAAAAAAGCTTGAACTACTCTTTTTGATTTCTTGGGATCATTCATAAGTTCGCCCAATATGGATGGAACTATTTGCCATGATACACCGAATTTGTCTTTCAACCACCCACACATACTTTCCTCCCCTTCTGCTGTCAACGCATCCCAATATTGATCGATCTCTTCCTGAGTGTCGCATTCCACTACAAGGGATAACCCTTCGTTAAAAATATATTCATGGCTTCCTGGACCGTCCATAGCGTTAAAGAACTCTCCATTGAGTTGGAATTGACCAAACTTTAGATTGCCTTCAGGCTGTTGTTCGCTTGGTGCATAATGAAAGAGGTGGAGTATGGAAGAAGGGGCAAAAACTTTTGTATAAAACCTTAGAGCTTCTTCTGCTTTGCCGTATTGAGCATTTGTGAATAGAAATGAAGGTGTGATTTTTGGGCCCGGAGTAGGCATATCCCCTTTCATGAATTGCCAGGTCAATCCATATTTATCTTTTATCCAGCCATATTTTTCACTCCATGGATATTTATCTAAGGGAATAAGTACACTGCATTCTTCAGAAAGTTTGTACCACAATCTTTCAATCTCTTCATCCGATATACAGTTTACAAACATGGATATAGAGGGGTTGATTTTATATTTTGGTCCACCATTAAGTCCCATAAATTTTTTGCCTTCCAATCAAAGTTGACGACTATAGGGTTTTCAGTAGTGATCTTGGCGTGTTGGAAAATATTGCAATAAAACGATGCCGCTGCTTTAGCTTGGTTATCAAACCATAAGCAAGGGTATATAGGATTTGACATAATTTATATTTTATAATGCAGTAAATGTATCGTATGCTCAGCTTGTTATTCGTTTCATTCTTTCTCTACAAAATCCTTCAATGAAGTATTGATAATGTAGTTCCAGCCTTCTACAAAATTACTCCTATGCAAATTGCGCTCTTGGGGATCAAATGGTATCAGGATTTCAAATTTAAAATGAAGATGAGTTTGTTCATCTTTGAGATTATCAAGTTCCCAAGAGACGAGTGCCTTTCCGATATAGCCAGGATACTCCCAAGTATGAACTAATTTTTTACCTTCTACGATTTCAGTCATTACACCTCGGTGCAACCATTGTTTTCCATCGGGCGATCCTCCCCACCATTCAAATACCTGATCCAATTTCAATATAAAATCTTCGGAAAAATCGAAATACCATTGTTTCAATTGATCCCTGGTTGTAAGGGCAGCCCAGATAGTATCAGTTTGGGCATTATAGGTTTTCTCCTCTGTAATTGGCGCTGAGATCTCCATCATTGCAGTTTTATTTAAGCTATGACTTACTTGCCTTTAGTTTTTGATGCCATAGGTAATAGGACAAGAATAAAAACCCGATAAATACTAACATGATTAACATCTGAGGTTTGAACCCCTCTTTACTTATAGCTGAATACAGTGCTCCGAATAAATCAAAAAACAATCCTGCATAGGCCCATTCTTTTATTCGATGAAATCCAGGGACTAGTATCGCTATGGCTCCCAGTATTTTGGCTACGCCAAGAAAAGGAATTAAATATTCTGGATATCCCAATCAGGCAATCATAGCCACAGCATCTGCTGACATCATGATATCGGGTATCGCTGTAAATGCCATGAATGCTGCAAATAGGCCAGTAACTATGGGTGTGTGGCAAATTTCCCTACAATGCGCTTTAAATAAGTTGTTTCTAGCCATCAAAATGGGAAATCTGCCATACACCAGTAACTATCCAATATGTTAGATTTAGTTTTTTTTGCATTATATTACGCTTTTTTGTTTCTAATCATAAATAGGTAACTACTCGACATGAATCCATCCTAATAATACCTTCTGCAAGATAAAGCGTTTTGATTATTTATCTATCTTAGAAAATACTAATTTTTGTTTGGCAATTTCTATATTAGTTCACTCTCACCTGTTCAAACCGATTAGGTATCCATACTCTCATTTCGTTTTGACCTCGATTGGCCCAAGCATAATAAGGTATGGCTATCAGTTTTGAATTAATTTGTTTTACTTTGTTTTTTTCAGGGTTTGTAGTGATCATCGGCACTTGAGCTTCTAAGGTCGTGAGTCCTCCTAAGATATTGGCCTTGAACACTGGTTTGAATATGGTGTTATCCGGCACTATACCATTAAACACATTGCCTTTTTGATCAGCGCCTTCTATACAATATACAAGCGGACCTCGTTGGATAGCTACTTTATGTCGATTGTATCGGATACTATCTGATAATATTCGTTGCACGGGCATGGGCAACTCCATCGTGATGCGGTCCCCTCCTTTCCAGGTCCCCTCTAATTTTGCATATCCATGATCCATCTTATAATTTGTTTTTTTACCATTGATAGAAAGGACCGGCAAATCAAATTTTAGGTTTTGAAATCGATAGAGATTACCAGGTACTACTTCCCCTCTTGCCCATCCGGGTATCCTTAGGTATATCGATGTTTGGATTGGTGATTCATTACTTAAAGAGATTTCTATTTTCCCTTCAAAAGGGTATCGGGTATCGATTTGTATCGGCAGCTTTTGTCCATTGATATTCAGTGTCGTATTGGAGCCAATATATTGCTGTATCCAGACTCCTTTATTCGATGAAGCATAAATATAGTTTCCAATGGATGCCAATAGCCTTGCAATATTAGCTGGGCAACATGCAGTGCCAAACCAATCTCTTCTTTTGTGTTGGCCATCGGAGGCCAGTACATTGGAATAAAAAAATTGATTGCCTTCATACGAGATACCATCCAATGCCCCATTATATAAGCTACGTTCGAGGACATCAGCATACATACCATCTCCTGTCAGTGCATTCATGCGTTGATTCCAGAATACCATGCCTACACTTGCACAGGTTTCACAGTATGCTTTATCATTGGGTAGATCATAGTCAGTGGCAAATCCCTCATTACTACCTGATGCGCCTATACCACCTGTGATATACATATTGCGATGTACTACATCTTCCCATACTCTTTTCATGGCCTGGAGATAGTCTGCATCTCCATTGATCGCTGCGACATCAGCTGCCCCCGTATAATAATACATTGCACGGACGGCATGGCCCTTGATTTCGCTCACCTTTCTCAAGGGTACATCATCCTGAGCATAAGCTGTATCTTTCCAATCATCCCAGGTGTATCCATGTGCATGTCCATGTCCACGCTCTTCGAGTAACCATTGTGCAAGAGTAAGATAATTGTTGTCCTTCGTAGTATGATACATTTTGACCAGGGCGAGTTCCAATTCTTGATGGCCGGTGACCCAATGACTTTTTCCTGGTCCAAATAATGATGCAAATTGATTTACATTACGAATTGCTACTTCCAAAAGTTTTCGTTTTCCTGTAGCATCGTAGTATGCCACTGCGGCTTCTATCAGATGCCCCATATTATAGTCTTCGTGCATAGACATATCCGTCCATCGCTTATCCAGACCATTTAGGGTATAGTAGGTATTGAGATAGCCATCCGGTAGCTGAGCTGCGGCTATTTTGTCTATCCATTCATCTGCCTTGGTTTCGAGCAGAGGGTTTTTATTGTTTTTGATAGCATAGGCAATCGCTTCTAAGGCTTTGTAGACATCAGAATCATCGTAGAATATGCCTTTATGTTTTCCACCTTGATGTTTGGCGACGGTCTCAAAGTTTTCTATACGAGGTGTCTTGACTTCAGTCTGTTCTATACAGACCGGAAGTGTGACTGTAGATATTTTGTCAATACGTTTTGACCAGAACGCATCATGGATCTCTACTTTTGCAAAATTAGCGTATTCGAAGTGGGTAGATGGCTGGCCAATTAGATCAGATGACAAGATTATTGTCAATAGCAGAAGAATGTTTTTCATTTCGTGATATTTAAATCATCAATTTACGAATAAAGGAATAAAATTTGATAGATATTAGGATACGTTAAAAATAATTTTCGTCAGCTCCAAAGCGGTAATCATAGCATTCCTAATGCATGATTATATTTCCAGATGACTTCTAAGTTCATTAAATAATATTCCCTTAGATTTTAATTCAGCGAGGGTGCCTTCTTCAGCCACTTTTCCATCGTGAATCACATAGATGTAATCAAAATGTTCCAGCAGGTGCAGTCGATGTATAGCTGATACGATGACCTTGTCTCTAAATAATTCGAATAATCTTCGATAGATGGTCAATTCGGTCTTTGGGTCCACACTACTCGTAGGTTCGTCCATCAGTATGATATCACTGGTCTGTGCGGCAAGTATGCCCCTGGCCAAAGCCAACCTTTGTTTTTGTCCACCGGATAAGTTTACTCCTTTTTCCTGAATGTTACTTTCCAGTTTATTGGGCAACTGGTCTACAACCTCTTGAAATGCTACGGTCTCACATGCCTGCCTGATCATCTCATCATCATAAGGCAAGCCAAGGGTGATATTGTAACGGATCGTGTTTTCAAAAATTTCAGGATCTTGAGGAAATAATGTCACCAGATCGTATACGGGATCTAGCGCTGTAAATTGTCGCCCGTCTTGATTTATTTTTACACCTGGCATAGCTGGATATAATCCTCGTAATACAGAGAGTAATGTCGATTTTCCGCTTCCGCTTTCACCGATCAAAGCAATACGTGTGCTTCGCCTCAGCCGGATGGATATATCGTGGAGTGCATGTACTTTTAAGCCCTCTATTTCATCTGTTTGATGAGAATAACTTAGTTTTGAAATGGCTATTTCATTCCATTGCTTTTCTATAATTTGTTCTGACTGCGCAGGGTGATATTGACGATAGGCCTTTTGCATGTCCTTGACAGAGCATACATCTGTATTGTATCGTACGATCTGATTATATTGCCATGCAATATCATGAAATACACTGGTAAACTGATGGACATAAGCTACTAAGGTGACCAAGCCCCCGATTAAAAACTCATTGCCTGGAGTATAATTCTGATAAATATATCCTGCAACAGTAATTACGTAAATGCAAGCAACCAGTGTGTCTGCAACAAACCATTTCCATTCATTGAGTGTAACATTTTTCTTAAATGGTGGCCATACTTTTTGAATCGTATCATACAAGCTTTTGTGCATAGGAGCTTCTAGCCTTAGGGTGACCACGGTATTGATATTGGAGAGGCTATCAAATAAATTGGCGCTGACCAAATGCTCTTTTTCATTGGTCTCGTGTAAGTATTTGATCAAGGGTCGATCAAATTGAAAAATAATCCAAATGATCAAAGCACCGATCAATAATCCGATGCCCCCGAATAAAGGAGTGAAGTATATCATGGCCGCAAAGGACATGACAAACTTGGCCAAAGCATGGATATACATAAATCCATTTTCAAAAAACTCCTTTAATGCTTCATAGGATTTTCGAATTCGGCTAATGATCGTTCCGCTATGGTGGTCCTGATGCCATTTGATCGGAAGATGCAAGGCTTGGTGATACAATTCCATTTTAAAATTTCGAGCCAGATTAAAAGCAAGGCTTCGTTCCATGACTCGAGCCGGCCCATGAAACGCCCATTCCAATAAATTCAAAAAAACATAACCCAAAGCATACTGCCAGGCATATCTCCATACCTCTAATTTGTGTGCCTGTATACCATTTATCATCCAACCATAAAATATCGGTCGAAGTATATTGGTAACATTTGATAGTAGAAAAAAGAAGTAAATTTTTATATACTTGATCTTCTCATCCTTAGCATATTTCCATGCAATAGAAAGGAGATTTAAGTATGGATTGGAGTTCATGATCTGTACCAAGGGTAGTGTTTGATCAGATCAAAAGTGTTTATAATAGTTTACTAGCGTGGCGACTCGTCAATAGCCATCCTTTGGCTACATGAGACCATACTTCTGTATAATACAAATCTGTAACACTATCACTACCGGCAGAAGTGAATTCAAAAGTCCCCTTGCCGATGATGATGACGATATTGTTTTTATAGACTCGTGCATTGGCTTCTCGGACAATCACATTACGGAGCTTCCATTTCTTATCTGCAAGATTTTTAAGCATATCCGCTTTGGTCTCGGCCATTCCATTGGAATGGATAAAAATCATACGCTCATCTAGCAGGGGTTTTAGTTTTTCCAGGGATTCTGGATTCATATACGAGAATTTTTCTTTGGATAGTTTTAAAACCAATTGTTCTGTTTTGCTGTTTTGTGATTGAAGCGACCAAGTGGTAAGTAAGGCCAGGGTAAATAAAATATATTTCATGGGTGCAAGTTAAAGAATTCTTTCCTGGCACACTTTGGTGCGATCGATTTTAATAGAATTAAGTAGTGTGTTTTATTTTATTTTATTTTATTTTATTTCTTTTCGTTCCGCCCGTCCATTCACTACATAAAACTTTTTATTCTCAATGATTAAGGCTTCGGAATGCCCGGAGGCGTGATGCACATCTGTGTTAAACACTTTACCATCGAAATACGATTGAATATGCTCTCCGACTATGGTATGTCCGGTCATGATATAATTTACGCCGTATAAATCCAACGTGCTGTCGATTTGAGCCTTGGTAGCGAGTGGTTTGCCTTTGTAATAGCCCCTATACCAAAACGGTCCGAAGTCACTATATAAAACCTCTTCTTTGATATCCTTATATTGTAAAGTAGTATCTGCATAGTAGGGTCTGGCTAGGTCATTTACCTTTGTAAGGGGTAAAGCCATCTGATTGACAAAAGAAGAGATACCGCCATGGACAAACAGGACATCATTTATTTTTTCAACTATATTTTTTGTGCGCAACCATCTGCCGAGTTCTGACTGTTCTCCATAAAAAGATAAATAGCTGGTTTGCATCAAGGAAGCATGTTCCATATAATTTGGATGCACATATCTATGATCGCCATTTAAGTTCATGATTTCATGATTGCCCAGGATGTAGTGTACATAACCTTTGGCAGCTTTGGCTTTTTCTTCCAGGGAATAGATCAACCATAAGACCTGAGTCTGCTGATCCCCTCGGTCAAAAAAATCGCCAATCAATACCAGGTGTCCAGTACCAAATATCCAATTATAATCAGCATCCATGACCCCATTGGCTTGCAATAATGTTCGAAACGCTTTAAAATTGGCCTCAATATCTGAGAGCACCATCATTTTAGTTACTTTGGTATACTCTGATTTTTCTTCGGTAAGTTTTGGTTTGAGTTTTACTGCAAAGGTTTGACCATGCAAATCTGTATTTACTATTAACTCTAATGCTTTTTTATCTACTGCTGTTTTGTTATCGGTAATGGCTTTTTTCTCTTTTCCAGATTGCTCGATATAAGTGACAGACATGTTGTCTTTATCATAGAACACATACGGCCCATCTATTTTTTGAGGCAACTCTTTATCTCCTCCTGGTAAGGAAGCAAGTGAAATTGGAATCCACATCAGCATTATGAGCAACATAGGCCAGTTATCTTTAATTCAAAACAATATTGAAATGATATGTGTCAATCGAATTGACTTAATTTTTTCTTAATAAAGGTATCGTTTTTTCCTGAAAAGCAATCATCGGGTTTCGAAACCTGATGGTAGGTAGCAGGTTAAAGTAAGTATTATTTGAACAAATAACTTTATTGCAACAAAAAGGTTTTTGATAAATTAAGATAGTAAACTTAATCAATTAAAGCAGCATTTTGGCAAAATATTTTCTAATTTAGAAACTGGAAAATTTAGATTAATCACTATCAATAAGAGTATGGTTCCTCGAAAATTGTTTCAATTTTAGGGGTCAGGGGGCAAATAGATAAATCAGTTTCAGATATTCCACCAAGATAAAAGAGTTAAATACTTCGGAGAAGTCTGACTTTATAAACCACCAAATATAAAAGAGCTAAAGACTTCGGAGAAGTCTGACTTTATAGATCAGCAAAACATAGCCTGAATTTGTCGTGCAGCCTCCATTGTACGAATGCCGATATAAGTAAGTCTTATCTCAATAAAAGAATACCTCCTGATTTAATATACGCATGACCATTTATCAATAGCAGCTTTGCTTGGTATACATAATTGCCTGGTATAGCGCGTTTGCCTTTAATCATCCCATCCCATCCAAGATTCATTTCATTAGGCAACAGGTCTTGGCGGTCAAATATCAAACCTCCATATCGATCATAGACCTGTAAGCTTGAAATCGCTTTGATATACGAGGGATCCCCATGTATCATAAAATAATCATTTTGTCCATCATCATTAGGAGTGAATACATTCGGGACATAGACTTTGACGATTTCGTTTACCGTCACTAGTATAGAATCTGTAGCAACACATCCTGACGGCGAAATAGCCCTGACCGAAACCTTACCTGTACCAGGAGGCATCCAAGATAGATTCTCACAGTTGTTCTCACAAATGGATGTGTGGTCAAAAAAATATCGACTGGATAAAGCTGTGACATTCGACTGAGCTCGAAGCAAAATGGATTCACCCAAATTAATCATTTTATCCTCACCCAAATCAACACTAAAAAGGTCCGGTAACACCGTCAATTGCAAGGTGACGATACTGTCACAGCCTGATGCAGATCTTAAAGAATCATTGTAGATGCCACTTCTGGTGTAGGTTTTGTTTCCAAGACGATAGGTCAGTCCTCCACAGATCGTATCGGTAATCGTGAAAGTCCTCGCTT
>JAYSTG010000446.1:0-9159 GCA_043719965.1 Saprospiraceae bacterium
GGCGTATTAAAAGCCTGCCAGAATATCGAAGAAATGATTCGTGAAGAGTTAATTGGAGTCGATGTGTTTGATCAAAAATATATTGACCAATTGCTCATTGAACTCGATGGCACATTTAATAAATCAAAATTGGGAGCCAATGCTACACTCGGAGTTTCATTAGCTGCGGCCAAAGCGGCCTCCCTGCAATGCAAACAGCCTTTGTACCGATATTTGGGAGGGGTCAATGCTCATGTCATGCCTGTACCACTTATGAATATCCTCAATGGAGGTGCCCATGCGGATAACAAAATTGACTTTCAAGAATTTATGATTATTCCCATAGGAGCTGACTTTTTTTCAGAAGCATTGCGTATGGGTGTAGAGGTATTTCATACTTTAAAAACAGTGCTGAAATCTAAAGGATATAGTACAAATGTAGGTGATGAAGGCGGATTTGCTCCCAATTTAAATTCAAATCAAGAAGCCATAGAAATTGTCTTAGAAGCCATCCAAAAAGCAGGATACAAACCTGGCGAAGACATCGCTATCGCAATGGATGCTGCTACTTCTGAAATGTGGGATGAGAGCAAAGGACTGTATGTCTTCAAAAAATCAGACAAAAAAGAATTAGATACCAATGGCATGATTTCCTTTTGGAAGGACTGGTGCAATAAATATCCTATCCTTTCTATCGAAGATGGTCTTCATGAAGATGATTGGGCTGGGTGGACTCAGATGACCAAAGAGTTGGGAAGTAAGGTGCAGATCGTAGGTGATGATTTTTTTGTGACAAACACAGATCGGTTACAAAAAGGTATCGATTCAGATGCAGCTAATTCCATTTTGATCAAAGTCAATCAGATCGGCACTTTGTCGGAAACTATTGATGCCGTACAACTTGCTAATCGAAACGCATACACCAGTATCATCAGTCACCGTTCTGGAGAGACTGAAGATACCTTCATCGCAGATCTTGCTGTAGCCTTGAATACAGGACAAATCAAAACCGGATCAGCTTCCCGCTCTGACCGTGTGGCAAAATACAATCAATTATTACGTATTGAAGAAGAATTAGGAGAATCAGCAGTTTATCCAGGTAAAGCTTTTATGATAATATGATATAAAATTGTAATATATTTATACCTCAATTACAAATAATAAATCCATTATTATGGCGATCTGGTCCGTTGTCAAACCATACCTTTCCAGGATATTACCGGAAAACATGATCAATAAATTTGTCATCACGGGTCTGGCGTTTTTTATCTGGATGATTTTTTTTGATAAAAATAAATGGATCAATCAGTGGCAACTCTCCCAATCGATCTATAGGTTGGAAAAGGAGAAAAAAAACCTTGCAGGGCTCATCATAACGGCCAAAAAAGACAAGATGGACCTGGACCAGAATAAAGAAAAATATGCCAGGGAGAAATATTATATGCATAAAGAAAATGAAGACATTTTCATCTTTGAAGAATCTTTAAAAAAAGAATAATGAGTGTTTTAGTCAATAAAAACAGTAAAATCATAGTCCAAGGCTTTACCGGCAAAGAAGGTACTTTTCATGCCACTCAGATGATGGAGTATGGCACCAATGTTGTAGGTGGAGTGACTCCTGGCAAGGGAGGCCAAAAGCATTTGGATCGCCCGGTATTTAACAATGTAATCGACGCTGTGAATACAACCGGCGCTAATGTGTCCATAATATTTGTGCCCCCTGCGTTTGCTGCAGATGCGATCATGGAAAGCGCGGCAGCTGGTATAGAGGTCATCGTCTGTATCACTGAAGGAATTCCAGTGCAGGACATGATCAAGGTCAAAGAATATATCAAAGATTTTCCTTGTAGACTTATAGGTCCCAATTGCCCTGGGATCATCACACCGGATGAGGCCAAAGTTGGGATCATGCCTGGCTTCATACATAAAAAAGGACATATAGGTATTGTATCTAGATCAGGTACCTTGACCTATGAAGCGGTCGATCAAGTGACTAAAGCTGGTATGGGTCAATCCACTTGTATAGGTATTGGAGGCGATCCAATCGTGGGTACCACCACAGTAGAGGCTGTACAGCTATTAATGGCAGATCCGCAGACCGAAGGCATCATTATGATCGGAGAAATCGGCGGCGGTATGGAAGCCGATGCAGCCTATTGGATAAAAGCGCATGGTACGAAACCTGTCGTAGGATTCATCGCAGGGCAAACTGCCCCTAAAGGTCGCAAAATGGGCCATGCAGGCGCTATCATAGGTGGAGCATCAGATACCGCCGAAGCGAAAATGAAGATCATGAAAGAATGCGGTATCCATGTGGTAAACTCTCCAGCTGATATCGGAGAAACCATGCGTATAGCAATGGAAGGATACAAAAAATAATTTTAATTCGCCTAGAGATTAGACTGAGCATCATCAAAATCGAATATCAAAGAAAACCTTAGTGTATTTGCTAGTGGGTCTCGACCCGACCCCGAAATGGAAGTAGGTACTAGGTAAGATAAATTCATGCCGAATACATTATACTTGACGCCCATGCCCAGGGTGAGGTATTGACGATTTCCTTTATACGGACTTTCTCTAAAGTACCCAGCCCTTAAAGCAAATTGTTTATTATACCAATATTCTGTTCCTACTGATAGCATAAGTTCCCTAAGTTCTTCTTTTAACCCATTAGGAGCGTCACTAAAAGATTTTATCCAAGACGAAGCCACATCATATTGAGTGTAATCTGCTGTGCCGTCCTTGGGGCTATCATCATATTTTGGATGACTCGGAGTATATGCAGTAGGCACCATCAATTTATTGATGTCACCGGTCAGCGTCAATGAATTGTATTCATCAAAATTCCAAGTATAAGCGGCTCCAACCCCTATATTGGCTGGAATATATGCTGAAGTTATCTTCGAATATGAAATCCTAGTGCCTAAATTAGAAAGCGCCAGACCAGCCGTGAACATATTTTTCCTTATGGGTTTTCTATACGAGAAGCTAATGTCAGTCGCGCCTGCTATCCCCGGCCTGATATCAGCGCCGCCAATATTGATATCTGAAGCCAACGAAGAATAAATCATTTTTAAGCTGACAGCTGCCGAAAAATGATCACTTAGTTTTCTCGAATATGCTCCTGTCAATTCAAATTCATTGGGTTTTCCGAAGCCCACATCGCTGCCATTTTCATCCGTATATGCAATGGTTCCCATGGAGAAGTACCTTAAGCTTCCCCCAATAGCTTGGAGGTCACCTATCTTGCTGTACCCTGCTACATAAGCCATAAATACATCAGTAAGTCCCAGCGCTCTTAGCCAAGGCGAATAGGTTGCTGATATCGATTTCGGTTTTTCTGAAAAAACCAACAGGGAAGCATTGTTATACATCGATGCAGCATCACCTGTCATGGCTATACCTGCATCGCCCATCGCCCCTGATCTGGAATCAGGAGTAATTCTTAAAAACGGCACTGCCGTGATCACCGTATTCACACATTCATTTCCAGTGTTTTGGTCATATACCCTGCCTGTAAGTGGATTGTAAATACATTGACTAGTAACGGATTCGGAGAGCCCCAAAAATGCAAAGATTAGTAATGCTTGGTGGAGTGAAAGAGTCTTCATGATGGTAGGTCGAAAAATAAGTAGTGATACAAATATTTAAGTCCATCATTAAATGATTAAATGACCCAAATAGTATAAAGCTTATCTTAATGTATTCTTAATACTTTAAATTCCGGAATTCAGGTGAAGCGCAAACGAAAGCGTTGGGATGTAGCTTAGGGGTTATCTGTGGTCTCCCCAAAATCAAATATCAATGAAAATCGTAAAGTATTAGCTAGTGGATCTCTATTTGTTACAGATCTTGAGGTAGGTACGAGATATGATAAATTCATTCCAAAGACATTATATTTTACGCCCATGCCCAAGGTAAGATATTGGCGATTTCCTTTAAATGGGCTCTCTCTGAAGTATCCTGCCCTTAAAGCAAATTGTTTATTATACCAGTATTCTGTACCTACTGAAAGCATCAATTCACGTAATTCTTCTTTTAATTTATCAGGGGCATCACCGAAGGATTTAAACCAGGAAGAAACCACATTGTATTGTAAAAAGTCTGGAAAGGAATCTTTAGGCGAAACATCATATTTTGGATGACTTGGCTGATAAGGAGATGGTACCATTAATTTATTGATATCGCCAGTAAGCGTTAGTGAATTGTATTCATCAAAATTCCAAGTATAGGCAACACCTAAACCAAAATTAGCAGGTATGTAGGCAGAGTTAGTCTTGGAATAAGATATTTTAGTCCCAAGATTAGAAAATGCTAACCCAGCAGTAAACATATTATTATTACCTACAGGTTTTCTATAGGAAAAACTAATGTCCGTAGCGCCGGCAATCCCCGGTTTAATATCATTGCCCCCTACATTGAGGTCTGAAGCTAAAAATGAATAAATGAATTTTATACTTACCGCAGCAGAAAACTCGTCACTCAATTTCCTGGCATAAGCTCCGGTCAGTTCGATTTCACTGGGTTTACCGGAACCTAGTGGTGCCCCATTATCATCCGTATAATCAATATTACCTAATGAAAAATATCTAAGACTACCACCAATAGCTTGGAGGTCGCCAATCTTACTGTAACCTGCAATATAGGCCATATAGACATCTGTAAGCCCCAATGCTCTCAACCAAGGTGAGTATGTCGTGGAGATAGATTTGGGTTTTTCAGCAAATGCCAGTAAAGAAGCATTATTATACATAGAGCCAGCATCGCCCGGCACTGCTATACCTGCATCACCCATTCCTCCTGCTCTAGAGTCAGGTGTAATTCTTAAAAATGGAACCGCAGTCACTATAGTACTTACACAAGTATTGCTACGATTACTTGGATCTTCCATTTTTTGGGTTACTGGATTATAGAAACACTGACTTAATCCAGTCGTTGTCAATCCAAAAAATAATATTGAAAGTAAAACAAGATTACGGGTAAGTGACTTCATGGTATAGGTCAGATGATTTATAAGTGGTGCAAATATACAAATACCTCTTTAATGCTTTAAAACCCAAAATATTACATTATAGATCTTAAGGTATTCTTAATACTTTGATTCCTCGACTATCAATTCGTTTTCCATCATTCCAGATTTCGGTGAGGATGATGTAGATCCCCATTGGAGTCCCACTTGGAAAATTTACTTTCCTGGTGGTCACAGCCGCAGGGGATAGGAAGTCCTCAAATGCAGCGATTTTTTGACCAGCAAGATTAGTGAGACTATATTTGATTTTAGCATCTTTTAGATTGTCAAGATTATGCACTACTTGCACTTCTACTTGATTTTTGGTGGGATTGGGAAAAGCCGAAATGCTTAGAATATGGGATGGAGACTTTGAGTTCAGGACGACGAAACTTATTTCTGCTTCTCCAGAGTTATTCGCTACATCCCAAGCCCTTACTTTGATTCGATGCAATCCTGGCGATAGATTTGAAAATGGAAATGCAACGTTTCCTTTTTTATAATTTCCTTGGACCGCTTGGTAGAATGAGTTTAAAACAAATTGTTTATTGCCGTCTAAAATTGCGACTAGGTCATGGCCTATACTATTACCCGAACCATTGATACCATTTTCATCAAAAAGATTTACAAGTAGCAAAGGATCGGGATGGGTCTCATCTCCATCTTTGAAAAGTAGATGATTGATATGCAGGTTTAATTTTGGGGCATCATTATCACTTATTAATTGTTGAGATCCGCCTACGATTAATTGTTCATATACCCCGGCGGCCTCTAAACTATCCAGACTACTGGCAAAATAACTGATTTTGGAAGAACCAAAATTATAGTCTATGTCCTTCGGTATCACAAATTCTATTTTGAAAACCCCATTTTTTACGACTGCATTCCCTTTGAATAAAACGCTATTCTGTACCTGGAAGGCTCTAGGGTAACTATCTGTATTTTGACCTAGGGTTTTTGAAGTTGATTTTTTATCAAATAATGTAATCGAAATATTGCCATTAAAGGTCTGAATTAAATTTTGATCTTTAACACCTACGATCCGACCTTGTATAGTGAGTAGCTCTAGGGATCGAATGGTGTCCTGCCTACTTACAGCTACAGGTTTACTATTGATATGGGTGGTTTTGACACCAAGGTTTGGTATAGATAGTCTTTGACTGGGATCTCCTATCAAAGCAAATTTCCTGGCATTCAATTGATCGGATGAATTAGAACTTATGCTGTTTTTAGCCCGCCTCATAATCTCACCAAGGGTCAGCGGTCTTCGCTGCTGATCTTTAGTGAATATATGATTGAATACTGCTAAAGTGAGTATCTTATTTGAGGAAGAGTAAACGTTTCTTACGGTAGTGAATAATGCGATAGCTCCACCATAGGTACTTCTGAATAATTCTTCACCGATCGAGTTGACAGCAGGGTCATCATAGGGTGCAAATGAACAAGTAGCTGTGATCACAAGAGGAAGTTTGGATTTATTGGACCAACTCTCTACATCGGATGTCCTGAGGAATCCTTCTGAAGACAAACCTTTAGGGCCTCCATGGCCTAAATAATTGAAAACTAGTAATCCCTGAAATACATTTTTAAATAAACTCTGACTTGCACCTGGTATAATCTCTCCTGCTGCTCCAGACTCTTGTTTAAATGCATCCAAATATATCTTTTGAATATTTAGTTCCGGGTGGTTATTTTCTATCCCTGTCGCTATTTCTTCGGATTGGTCGAGATGCACATTACCATCTTCATCGTCTGCAGAAAATGCAACCCTTATTTTCCAATCGCTTTGGTCAGCAACGGTCAAATCATAATTAATGATTTTTTGGATAATTGCATCTGCTTCTTCAGGACTTCGGACGGGAATTCTACCTATGGCAATATCCAAATCACCGAGGAGATCAGGTCCTCCATCGCCGACTTCTAACAATCCATAATAATCATCCGAAGGGAAAGCAAAAATAGGAGATAGTGACTCGTCCGTTTCAAAGACAGGTATCAGGTTTTCATTTTTGATTGCTTTATTATGATTCAAATAGTCATAAGAGCCATCCCCTAATAAGGTGAGATATTTGAATTCTGGATTATTCAAAAACAAGGTCCTGGCAAAATTGCGAATAGTCGTGGGATCTGGCTGTCCGGCACCAAATTCTAAATATACCTGATCTATTAATATCGGGAGCGTTTTTATGTTTGAAAAATGTAATCGGTGGGCAGCTAGTTTTTGTGCGGTTGCATCAAATTTAGATGAATACAATATTACAGATTCATATCCGGTGATACTTGAAAGGTTTTGATTGGATATCTTGGGCCCTTTGGTAGGTGTTGATATGGAACCAGCTTTATCAAAAGCAATAAAGGTCTCTACTTCTGGTGTAGCTGGTCGAACAAAAAACAAGGTGCCATTTTCTATTTTACGCTGAATTCCAGTCGGATGAAGTGACTCGGATACATTCCAGACTTCTAGTCCTGCTGGCACCTGAGTTAATGCATAGGTGGCTGGTTTTCCCAATGTTCTAGGGTTGAAAATAGTCATTGGAGTTGCCGACCAATTCAATTTGTGCCAAGTATTCAGTGTGATATAATTAAGCCATCCTTCACTTGGAAAAGAGTTAAGAGGGTAATCAATTACTACAGAAGTTGCACGCTCTACCGGTACATGGAATACTCCTGAAGACTCTCTTGCTACATCGTCTTCCACATCACCAGTATTGGTAGGATTTAATTGAATTTTATTTTTTACAGCGTTGTTTAGAAGGAATACTTCGGTATATTGATTAGCTCTACCTGCAAATCCAACTTTAAAACTTGCTAGACTTTGTGGCATGAGGTTTTGAAACCTGAAAGCAAAGGAATAATCTTTTTTTCTAGTAACTTTAAAATTGTCGCCATACCATTGTTTGCCGGAACCATAGGTTACTATCCTTCCAGATAATAAATTGGTTTTCTCATCCTCCATATGTTGAACTTCCAGATATTGGCTAAAAGTGTCCCGGGGAATTATTGCTGGGGATGGAATAGTCTGGATTCGTACCCCAGGCGTAGTTGAAAATTTAATTAAATACTGTGCGGTTCGACTATAAAGGTTTTTTTTGACAGTTACCATACCATCATTTTCACTCCACTCTCGATGGTCAGGGCCTTGGGAATAAAAAAGAATAAAGTCTTTGGGGTCAAATTTGCCATCTTGCTCTCCATCTATAAAGACACTGACTTCTTTTAGAGATTCCGGTTGCTGAGAAAAGATAAGTTCGTCCAGCATGCCACCGCCAAAACTGAAGAATTGGATATTTCTAGGGTCTTTAGTATCAAGATCGACCCCCAATTCGTTTTTAATAAAGTTATAGTCTAGTTTAAATACTCCAGCCCGGTCTGTTGACAATCTGTAAATATCCCCGTCAGCTAAAGGCGAATTGGGAGCCATAAAATGAAAAGTATCTTCTAAAAGCTCATGTTGACTTTTAAATGAACCGAAGATCAGGATAATTAATATGGATATAAATTTGACTCGAATCATAAAATATTCAAAGTTAACGGTATATTTATAATTCATAGAACGAATTCATAACCGACCAGCATCTGTAAATTTTGAAAAAAATTATCTGTATATTGCTTTTTTTCTTCATATCGAACCTCCATGCGCAGGATCCGGTTTTAAGTCAATTTTATAGTTCGCCTATTCTGCTAAATCCATCTTTTGCAGGAAATACAGTTTCGCCCCGTTTCGCATTAAATTATAGGAATCAATGGCCTGCCATTTCACAGGCTTATCACACGTACGCCTTGTCTTATGATCAGTTTTTTGAAAATTTAAATAGTGGTGTAGGAGTCTCGATCTTGTCAGATGATGCAGGCAAAGGGCTCTATAAAACCACCAAAATCGCCGGAGTATATTCATACCGATTAAAAGTAGGTAAATCATCTTATATAAAAACTGGGATGGAGGTAGCAGGAGTCATAGCATCAGTGGGTTGGGATAAGCTTATTTTTCCTGATCAATTAGACCCTTTATATGGAGAAGTCGGACCTGGTGGTAGCCCGATTCCCAGTGAGGAAATCAGACCTGACCAGACAAACAAAGTTTATTTGGATTTGGCCATGGGGTCGATGTTTTATAATCCATATTTTTATGGTGGAATTTCAATTAATCATATCAACAATCCTGACATCCGTTT
>JAYSTG010000447.1:0-3302 GCA_043719965.1 Saprospiraceae bacterium
TTGGACAACATCCTGACACTGCCTTCATCTTGAATAGATCCATAGATATAAAATGGATCCCTGTTGTCATAGGTGACATTATAAAATTGAGTAGTTGGAATTTCGTGATAAAAATCCTTCCAGGTGAGCCCACCATCTAGCGAAAGATTCACCCCACCATCATTGCCATTGATGATATAGGTTGGATCGGTAGGGTCTATCCATAGAGCATGATGATCACCATGGACTCGACCCCATTCTCCTTTCTGGCCTTTGGTCATTGATTTCCAGGTTTTGCCTCCATCCGGGCTTGCAGTGAGATCCAAGCCCATCAGATACACTTTGTTTTCATCCGTCGGACTGACTCTGATCTGTGAAAATACCCAGCCATAAGTACCTGAAAAAAATTCCATGAATTCATCGTGCTCGCTCATCAGTGTCCAGGATTCTCCTTTATTTGTACTTTGATACACTTCAGCGCCATTGATGACGACTATTTTGGGCCGATGGTATGAGTCCTGTTCACCTGGTTTGGGGTCTCTTTTTTTACCATGATTGTCAACAAAAGCATACAATAAATTTGCATTTGCCGGCGTATTAGCCAGACCGATACGACCGGTAAGTTTAGTATCTGGAAGGCCGTTTTTTATAATATTCCAAGATGCACCACCATCTGTAGTTTTATAAATATGATCACCATCTTCGGGTACTGGATCAGACCATCTCTTACGGATACGGGTCCACATGCTGGCATATAAAGTATTGGGGTCTTGTGGATCCATCAGTAAATCATTAGCGCCGGTTTTGTCATTTACATACAATACTTTTTTCCAGTTGAGGCCACCATCGATGGACTTGTAGACACCTCGATCTTCATTGTGGCTCCATTCATTTCCACCAGCTGCGACATAGACTATATTGGGATCTGAGGGGTGAATGATCAATCTAGCTATAGTTG
Organism: Saprospiraceae bacterium; assembly: GCA_043719965.1. Classification (GTDB taxonomy): domain Bacteria; phylum Bacteroidota; class Bacteroidia; order Chitinophagales; family Saprospiraceae; genus JADJLQ01. The sequence continues at coordinate 938 of JAYSTG010000447.1, forward strand.
CAGTATTTTCCAATCCGAGATGGCTCCAAGTATCACCACCATCTATAGATTTATATACTCCCATGCCAGGAAGGGAGGCTCTAAAAATATTTGCTTCACCTGTCCCGACATAGATCACCTTGGGATCAGAGGGGGCTATCGCTATGTTTCCAATAGATTGAGTGGCCTCTCTATCCAATAGAGGTAGCCATGTTTTGCCACCATCCTGAGTACGCCAGAGGCCTCCAGAAGCAAATCCTGCAAATATGATATTTTTATTACCGGGTATTCCTCGCACATCGGTGCATCTACCGCTCATTTTGCCTGGATGTAGGAGTTTCCAGTTAAGTTCTTTATAAGGGCTGTTGTTGATGAGTCGTTCATGTTGGATAAAGGCAATACGCTTATCACGACCATTGCTCGGGCGTTGGTTGGTTTCTTGTGCGTAGATAGAAGCTGTAAAGCATAACATGAAAATTAATAGACAATAGATTGGTTTCATTTAAATTTCTAATTTGATACAAATGTAATAAGACTATTGATCCTGACCAATTGAAGACCTCACGTGGAATAGTTCAAACCACAACCAGGAATTTAGAGACAGTCTTTATTCCAATTTAGAATTGGTTAGCCTTGTGCATTACTGGAATTCTTTGACGATTTTATTGGTAATATGAATCCTGCCATAAAAATTCCGAATTTATTTTTATCTATAATTTGGTATGCAGGAGAGAGGAAGAATTTACTGATTTTGAAGGTCAGTTGATAATTTTGATAAATGAAGTTCGAATTTTCCTGCCGTATGTAAACATTATTTTGAAAACGATTATACTTTTTTCCGATACTAAATGATGGAGAAATCGAAATCGTTTTAGAAAAATGAAAATTTCTATAAATACTAAATCCTAATGAAAGGATATTGGACTTTAAGTTTAAAATAAAATCTTTAATGGACGATCTATTGAATTGATAAGCTGCATCGAAGGAAAAAGACATTAATGAACGATGTTGTTCTTGTTTTACCAGCAAGAAACTTAATTCAGAGCCTAATATCTTTGTTGATGTATAGCGAAATTGACCGTTAATACTAATATCATGATTGTCTTTTTGATTGCCATAGGCTAAGCTTCCAGTCAATCTGCCCTTTAAGGTAAATCCCAAGTTGGTTGCCCAGAATTTAGAGGACTGCCCAAACGTGTTGGAGAACGAATAGGCAGGGGCAAGATGAAATCCGCTCGATCCAGGAGCGAAAAGGAAGTTCTGACTATGTAGTTTTGAACTAAAAGAAAACAGGAAAGTCACTAAGAGTAGGAAGATGTATTTCATAGATTGAAATTAATAATTATTTTTAAGCTCAATAAGAAGATTTAATAAGGGTTGTATGACAGATTTCCCTTTATTATAGAATCTTCTTTGGAAAACATCGGTGAATCCCCTCCAACGGAGTTAGATAGGCTTTACCGCTCGTTAGAGTCGTCAGACCTGATCCCTTGAATTGCAGCCCAATTCTGAGGGGAACGCCAGTCTTAACCTTAATGCTTAAAGTAATTCTGTATCTCTTTAGGTTATTCAAAATATTTTTAATGCTAATGTACAAGTATAAAAATTTAAGCACCTTACCAAGAGAGAGGTTCCCTGCCTCCCGGACAGGCAGGCCCTTGTTTGCAAGAAATGTGTTTGACATTAAAAATAGTAGTAAAAGCAAACAAAGGGGACAAGGGGAGTGACATAATAGGTAATTGTTGATAATAAATGCAGCTTGGGAAATCCGCCACACCCTAATAAAGGCTCTCACTAGAAAAAACAATTCAAATTCAACACTATTCGAATAAAACAGAAGAACCATTATTTCTACTGATTAGATAGGAAGGTTGATTTTTGATGACTATTGATTTAATATTTCGTATAGCTCCAGACACCGCAAATCCACTTTGAGCAACAGCTAGATTTTTAAACTTATTATCGCCTTGATTTATTAAAGTATTACCGTAGGATGCATCCAATCTGCCGAGTGATGGCATTACTTCAAAGAGATTCCCTCCGAGGAGGAGGTCAGTCTTCTGATCACCATTGAGATCAGTAGGTAAAATAGAGAAGACCATTGAATATTGTGCTTCATCTGGCAGATCATTCCTTTCGAATGTGCCATCTCCTTTGTTTATAAAAAAAGAACTTGAAATACATTGCACTTCTTTATGTTTTATGGTTTTGGTTTCTGGAAATAAATCTTGAAAAGTACTATTGGAGAAGCTATGATAATCAGTATATTTTTTTCTAATGGAAATAATCTGACTCGCTAACTCATCTTTACTGAAAAAGGAATATTCTCGATCCTGTTGAAAATAAGAAATAAGTGATTCAGGAGAAGCATTTTGATCAAAATCAG
>JAYSTG010000448.1:0-3301 GCA_043719965.1 Saprospiraceae bacterium
CACCGCAGCACTGCTCCTCATCACCCTGCAACCGCTGCTGGCGCAGCCAATCCTTGCCGCCCAATCCAGCCTATCCCCCACGCAGAGCAGCGCGACTCCCAAATCCGAACGCCACGCCTACGGCACGCTCGCCGATATCCAAGACCAGGCCGCCGCAGCCGCAACCAACGCAACGCCCTCCGCACCGCCCGACGAACTACGTGCCATCGGCAGCAAAATCGTGAGGGAAGTATCATTTTTTAGCTATGATTATACTCTTGTTTTAATGTATGTAGTGTACGAAAACTAACAGTAATGTCCGAATTAACAGTATGATATTTCTCTTTAATAAATATAGTATATTTGAAAGTCATAAATCAATAGCACAATGCCTGAAGTATTAGCATCATTATCCAATTACGAAATTGAACGAAACAAGCCTATACCAAATCTTACACATGGAGGATTACAAGCCAATATTATTGGCCAACTATATATTATATTAAGTATAACTCCGTTTATAGAATTGCCAGTGAAGTGTCTTTGGATACAACTCCCGAAAGTTCTACACCGGATGTAGTGGTTTATCCAAAGCAGGTACTAAACTATGTAAATGAAGTATCCAAACAAACCAATCCACCACTTTTAAGTATTGAGATTCAATCTCCATCCCAGACTACAGACGATATGATAGAAAAATTATCTAAGTACTTTTCTTTTGGTATCAAATCTTGTTGGATAGTGTTTCCTGCTATGAAAGCAATCGCAGTCTACAAAAGCCAGGAAGACTATGTGTTTTTTGACCATGATGATATAGTGAAAGATGAAATAATGAATATTAATGTGGAATTGAAGAAGGTATTTGATTAAATATTTAACTAAGCTATTACACTTTCACTTCAAATAAATGAAAAGGTAACCCTGGATCCAATGCTACATAATTCCATTCCTGGATCCAGTTCCAACTATTGCCGCTAATAAGGTCTCGTACTACAAAGTAATGTCCTGGTTGAATTCCTAATCGATACAGGGGTACCTGTAGATTACCGCTTTGTTTTTCATAGGGATTGAGATTGACTACGCAGAGTATTTTATCGCTGCCATCTTCATTTTGTTTGTAATAGGCAATAAGATGATCGTTTTGTACTGCTACATTTTCCCAATTATTTGTTTCATGGAAGGCAGGATGAGCTTTTCGGATTTTATTCAACATCGTGATCAACATAGTCAATGGATTGCGAGCTGTCCAGTCCCAATGATATAATTCATATTTTTCAGAACGATAATATTCCTCTTTACCTGGCATCGCTTGATGGATCAGCATTTCATAGGCAGGACCATACATGCCATAACTACTGCTGAGTGTTGCGGCCAGGAATATCCTGATCCTATAAAGTGTTTGATTCCCATTCTGCATAGGAAAGGTATTGATATCAGGTGTATTGGGCCAAAAATTGGGTCGGAATACATTGCCTGGTGTACCCGTAGTTAATTCACGCATATAGTCGATGAGCTCCTGCTTAGAGTTTTTCCAGGAGAAATACGTATAGCTTTGAGTAAATCCTATCTTTCCTAAATGATACATTAATGCTGATCTGGTAAAAGCCTCCGCAAGAAATATGATATCCGGGTGATCTTTTTTTACTTCAGCGATGAGCCATTCCCAAAATACAAAGGGTTTGGTATGAGGATTATCTACTCTGAATATGGTCACACCCTGTTTGATCCAATAGAGAGTCACATCACGTATTGCAGTCCATAATGCTTTCCAATCTTCAGTTTCAAAATATATGGGTAGTATGTCTTGATATTTTTTGGGTGGGTTTTCTGCATACTGAACGGTACCATCACTTCTCCATTTAAACCATGATGGGTGTGCTTTGACCCATGGATGATCTGGTGCGCATTGTAAAGCTAGATCCATAGCTACTTCTATATCCAGGTCTCTTGCTTTTTGAATGAGTGTTTTGTAATCTGCCAATGTACCGAGCTCTGGATGAATAGCGTCATGCCCTCCAAGACGACTACCAATACCCCATGGTGATCCCACATCACCTGGCTCGGCATTCGTGGCATTGTTTTTTCCTTTTCGATTGATCTCACCGATAGGATGAATAGGTGGAAAGTATAATACATCAAAGCCCAGTTCCTTGACGCGAGGTAATAAATGTTCGCAATCTTTAAATGTGCCGTGTACTCCGGCTTCCTTTGAAGTTGATCTAGGAAAAAACTCATACCACGCACTGAAAGAAGCCTTTTTGCGATCTACATATACCTGATATACTTTACTAGGTGAGATAAACTTTTTCTCTGGATAGGTATATAGGATATGTTGCAATTCATTGGATAAAGCCGTATGGACAGCTTGATCGTAAGCATGGTCATCCTGGATCAGATCGATTAGCTTTTTGAGATAAGCAACAGTTTCTTTATTGTTTTTACTTACTTTGAGTATATGCTCTAATATGGGCAAACCATCATGAAGTTCTGTTTTGACCATCTGGCCATCGTGCGCTTTTTTTTGTAATCCTTCTCTCCAGGTCAGGCCATGATCCACCCAACCTGTCACTCGATAAACCCACAGCCCTTGTACATCTACATTGAATCGTCCACTCCATCGATCTTCGGAGTGACTCCAGATGCGAAGAGCGCGCCACTCTTTATCAGTCGATTTTTTAAATTGTAGTTCACCTTGAATCACATCATGACCATCACACAAGATTTGAGCTTCTACTTGCACCGATTGACCTACTACTCTACGTATAGTATATTGTCCTCCATCCACAATAGGGGAAATCACCGTTGCAAAAACTCTATGTTGCCCGTCTACCATTTTTATTACCGTATTGATTTAGAGCGAAAATAGATTTTTTTTAGGTATTCACGAGAATGGAGTGTACTTCAACATTTAGTACTACACGGAATTACTTGAAGGTGCGGACTGCTTCTGCCCCCGCTTCGATACCTCGCTGGCCCCTAAAAATGCTGCATTTTTTGGGGAACCTAACGCTTGATTTTCTTGATTAAAGTTTAATCATTTTCGCGGATTCTGATAAAATATTGTGGTACTGAATAAACTTTTACATATTTACACATACACTTGGTTCCCCAAATTTGTTTCAAATTTAGGGGTCATGGGCCGATCCGAAATCTAATACCTTTTGATTGCTTGGTTTAAATCTTGCTTATACGGAATCTGATTAGATAGTAAGAAAAAACTGAAAATCCTTGTTAATTTTATCACTATGTCTCACCTCAAAGGAAACAAAAACCAGGGTGCCCATTTTACAATTTTTAAAAATGCTGCCCGTCTCAGATTTGA
>JAYSTG010000449.1:0-3296 GCA_043719965.1 Saprospiraceae bacterium
ATCTATCCTTTCTTGCTCTGAACTATTTCCTTTTTTGGGCAGCAATGTCCCTATTAACGGAACACACCATCCATCTTTTTTGACACTAAGCATTAAGAAATTAATCTTCGCTTTCCCAAATTGCCAATTTGTTCGATCCATGATCAAGGTATATGGGCCTTCTATTCCGGATAGTCTCAAAATAAACGGAACAAGCTGGGATGATTTAAATTGAATGTTATGAATAAACCGTTGGATCCGCCTATAGCTGCTGGATGAATCAATTTTTGTTTTTATGCCTGCGGCTACCTTTACTAAATTGACCGTACCCACTGTAGTTATGGATTGAATCATCAGAAAAAGAAACTCTATGCGTGGTTTATGTAAGTCAACAAAAAATGATTTTAATATATCAATGAACTCCTTATCTTGTGTCTTGATCGCCATTGTTGTGAGATTTGGTTTAAAGAACTGATTTTCAACTCACAATATATGGCGATTTTAATTTATGTCATGTACTCAGGAAAATATTATTAATTTTTGTCATGTACTTATACTTAGGTCTGGTTTATAATCTAGAAAGATTATAGATACATTTTAAAACTATTTTTACACTCCTGCTCTGGATCTGTGTTTTTTAAATTTTTTAAATTATTTTTTAAAGTTCTTTTTATCTCACTTTTATAAGAAAAATGTATCTGAGAAAAGAATGCTTTTCAAAAAAAACTTTGTTGGCTTGCCTTAAGCTACATTTCAATGTTCTACTATTAAAATTTCCATCTTACTGAATAAAATAGAAAAATCTTTGCTAATAATAAATAATGGGTAGCTGCTAAATTGGCCTTGAACCTATCCTATTTTGAAGACTTGGGCAAAGGCCAATCTCCAGAATTCCTATACATAGGATGTAGTGATAGTCGAGTGAGTGCAGAAGATCTAATGGGAATAAAACCTGGTGAAGTATTCGTACACCGGAACATCGCCAATATGGTTATAAGTATCGATCTCAATGTAATGAGCGTATTAAATTATGCCGTACGCCATCTCAAGGTCAAGCATATCATCGTCTGTGGACATTATGCTTGTGGGGGTGTAAAAGCAGCCATGCAAAGTGCTGACCTGGGCATACTCAATTCGTGGCTCAGAAACATACGTGATGTGTATCGTCTCCACAAATTAGAGTTGAATGAAATCGTTGATATGGAGAAAAGATATGATCGATTGATCGAATTAAATGTACAAGAACAATGTGTCAATCTGATCAAAACCGCCGCAGTCCAACAAGCTTATAAAGATCGAGGTCTCACCGTACATGGGTGGGTCTTCGATGTCCACACTGGTAAATTAATTGATTTAAAAATTGATTTCAATAAAATATTAAGTGATATCATGGAGATCTATAGGATCATTTGAAATACAGGTTGATTTTTGCTTTAGGTAAAGCATAATCAAGATGCATATTTAACCTATATTTGTGCTTTCTTTAAAGGGCTGAACAATGTCCTAAAAGGATAGGGTCCCATCCCAAAAACAGATTTATTTATATAATTGATTATTAATTCATTAAGGAAGAAAGGCACCTATGTATGTATTAAAATTTGGGGGTTCAAGCGTAGGTAGTCCTGAACGAATACTTGCAGTCATAGAGGTTTTGAAGGGATATCAAAAGAAAAATATTCCATTCACAGTGGTATTTTCTGCTTTCAGCGGGATCACTGATTCGTTAGTCAAAATGGCCCATGCTGCTGCCAAAGGCGATGTACAATATCTCGAATTATGGGCAACATTTGAAGCGCGTCACCTTCAAGCTATAGATCATCTCATTCCATCCAAGGTGGAAAAAGAACATATCATCAAAACATTCACCGAGATGTCTTCCACTTTAAAGAATTTGCTTCAGGGCACTTTTCTGGTCATGGAAGCTTCACCTCGCACTATGGATTATGTGTTGAGCTTTGGTGAACGAGCTTCTTGTATGATCATAACAGCAGCAATGAATATCCATGGACTCGCTACAGAATACATAGATGCCAGAGAGATCATCAAGACCGATAAACATTTTGGATCCGCACATGTAGATTTTACACTTACGTATAAACTAATTAAGAATATTTATAAGAATAACAAAAAAATTAAAGCTGTAACCGGCTTTATCAGTAGCGCCAAAGGCGGATTGACGACTACTCTTGGACGAGGCGGATCTGACTATACAGCTTCATTAGTAGGCGCAGGTCTTGGAGCTCAAGCTATTGAAATCTGGACGGATGTAGATGGAGTATTGACTGCCGATCCCCGATTAGTCAAAAACGCTTTTACTATTCCAAAGTTGTCCTATGTGGAAGCAATGGAGATGTCACATTTCGGTGCTAAAGTAATCTATCCGCCTACGATCAAGCCGGCGATGGAGCTGGGCATACCTATATATATCAAGAATACATTCAATCCGAATTTTGCAGGTTCTTTGATCACTCAAGAAAAAGTCAAACATTCGCACCCTGTCACTGGAATCTCTTCTATCAGCAACGTTTCTTTATTGACACTGCAAGGCAGTGGTTTATTCGGAGTACCTGGTGTAGCAGCAAGGTGTTTTGAATCACTGGCGAATAAAAGTATCAATATCATGTTGATCACACAAGGGTCTTCTGAATCATCCATTAGTTTTGCTGTCAGACCAGAAGAAGCTATATCAGCTAAAGAAGCCGTAGATCAAGCATTTGCTCGAGACATCCAATCTAATGCAGTGGACCCTGTGCATATAGAAAACCACCTTTCGGTAGTGGCTCTCATAGGAGAAAATATGCGATATACACCCGGTATTGCAGGTAGAATGTTTAGATCCTTAGGTAAAAATGGTATCAATGTAGTTGCTATAGCACAGGGGTCTTCCGAATTAAATATCTCCGCGGTCATCAATCGAGCAGATGAAGCCAAAGCACTCAATGCGCTACATGAAGGTTTGTTTTTGTCTGATGTCAAAGTACTCCATGTATTCATGGTAGGTAGTGGCCTGATCGGAAGTACACTCATTAAACAAATAGAAGCTCAATCGGAATATTTATATAAATCTAAGCATCTGGAGATACGAATCATAGGCTTGGCCAATAGTCGCAAGATGATATTTAACGCTACTGGTGTACCACTTTCAACTTGGAAAGATGAATTGGAATCACTGGGCAAGCCGATGAAGCTATCCAAATTTATCGAACAAATGAAAGGCTTTAATCTTTCCAATTCCATATTTATAGATAATACGGCTTCACTAGAAGTAGCCTCCAAGTACGATAAAATATTGGATGCTTCGATCAGCATCAGCACGC
>JAYSTG010000450.1:0-3296 GCA_043719965.1 Saprospiraceae bacterium
GATTACAGATATGAAAGGTTATATGGATATCCTCTATCAGGGTCCATTTTCATTTATGAGATCCCACACTCCTGGGATCACCCCTTTTCTGGGTTTGGCCATGATATTATTTACAATGCACATTCTTGATTTTAGAAAAAATCTGCCTTTTGCGATCAAATGGTTGATTTTCTTATTCGGGCCTATGATGTTGTCGGCATTATTTTTTGATGTTGTGAATTTAAAAATTTATTCTAGTGTTATTAACCAAATTGGCACACTTGCGGTCACCATATTCCTATATGGGTGCGCTATAAAAATATACCGAAACGGATATAGGCCTGCCCGATATTATATCATCGCGGTCAGCGCGTTTTTTTTATCCATTAGTATTTATACCCTCTGTTTATTTGGAGTGATCCCTCTAAACAGGATGACGGACAATCTGATAGAGATCGGTTCTGGACTGGAGATGTTGTTATTTTCGTTGGCTTTGGCTGACAAAATCAGAGAGTATAAACGAGCAAAGAATCAAGCGGAGAAGGAACTTTTAAAGACATTACAACAAAATGAGGAGCTGATCTTAAATCAAAATAAAATATTAGAAATAAAAGTAGCCGAACGGACGAAAGACTTAAACGAAGAAAAGGAAAAATCCGACAAATTATTGCTGAATATATTGCCTTCCGAAATAGCAGAAGAATTGAAGAAAAATGGCCAATCTCAGGCGAGAATGTATGATTATACTTCTGTATTATTCACAGATTTTGTAAACTTTACCGGGGTTAGTGAAAGGTTTTCACCAACAGAACTCGTCCAAGAAATCAACCATTGTTTTACAGCATTCGATAATGTCGTTGGCCGAATTGGATTGGAGAAAATTAAGACGATAGGGGATGCATACCTGGCTGTATGCGGACTTCCTTTGGTGGACGATGAGCATGCCATTAAAACGATTAAAGCCGCACTGGAAATCCGGGATTTTATGGAAGAATATCACAAGCAAGGCGGGCACTTTGAGATCCGTATTGGTATTCATTCAGGTCCCCTGGTAGCTGGAATCATCGGTGTGAAAAAATTTGCCTATGATATCTGGGGTGACACGGTGAATACAGCTGCGCGAATGGAACAAAATTCTGAGGCCGGTAAAATCAATATCTCAGATACGACCTTTGAGCTTGTAAAAGATCGAGTCACCTGCCTGTATCGGGGCAAAATAACTGCCAAGAACAAAGGTGAGATGAATATGTATTTTGTCCAGGAACTAAAGTAAAGAATAATGTGACATAAATGATGATATGATTTCCCCTTTGGCTATTTATCTATGCTGATTAGCTGGGTTATTTTGGGACAGGTCGGCTACCACGAAGCTATCCAAGCACAGATCAAAGAATTTGGATTTTATGCACTCAACCTATTTTCTTAACTTTCCACCATGGCAAATTTTGTCAAACCATATACTAGATTTACTGAGTTCGATATCAGCCTGTTCAGAGCGGGCAAACACTTTAGATTGTATGATCATTTTGGATCGCATATCATGGAATACGAAGGTGAAGCGGGTGTATACTTTGCAATATATGCCCCATCCGCCAAAGTAGTGACCGTCATTGGTGATTTTAATTTTTGGTCCGGAGATGAACATCTTTTGCATGTGCGATGGGATTCGTCGGGTATCTGGGAAGGATTTATTCCTGGATTGAAAGCCGGAGACAATTATAAATACAGGATATTTTCAAACCATCAAGGTATCGTCACAGAAAAGGCAGACCCTTATGCTCGATATTGCGAGCAACCATCCAATACCGCTTCGATAGTTTGGCCTATTGACCATACTTGGAAAGATGATACTTGGATGCAAAGTCGTAAGGAAAAACAACAACTCGATAAACCAATGTCGGTTTATGAAGTGCACCTCGGTAGTTGGAGGAGACCTTGGCATGAGGATCGACCCTTTACCTATAGGGAACAAATCGATCAATTAGTCCCGTATGTCAAAGACATGGGTTTTACACACATAGAGTTCATGCCGATCATGGAGCATCCATATACACCCAGTTGGGGTTATCAGATCACAGGTTTTTTTGCGCCTACGAGTCGATTTGGCAGGCCACATGAATTTATGGAGTTAGTCGATGCTTTCCATCAGGCCGATATAGGAGTCATTTTAGATTGGGTGCCTTCACATTTCCCAGAAGATGCACATGGGCTTGGAAAATTTGATGGTACTGCAGTATATGAACATCCCGATATGAGAAAAGGGTTTCATCAAGATTGGAAAAGCTTGATATTTAATTATGAGCGCAATGAGGTTCGATCTTTTTTAATTTCGAGTGCCATCTTCTGGTTACAACAGTACCATATCGATGGATTGAGGGTAGATGCAGTCGCCTCTATGCTCTACCTTGACTATTCGAGACAGGCAGGAGAGTGGGAACCCAATCGATATGGCGGTAATGAAAACCTGGAAGCAATTTCTTTTTTAAAAGATTTTAATGAGGCAGTCTATGCAGCATTTCCAGATGTACAGACGATTGCTGAAGAGTCTACATCATTTGCACGAGTTTCACGGCCTGTATTTCTAGGTGGTCTTGGATTTGGAATGAAGTGGATGATGGGCTGGATGAATGATACCTTGCGATATTTCAAGACTGATCCTTATTATCGAAGATATCATCAGAATACACTTACTTTCAGCATGGTTTATGCCTTTACAGAAAACTATACCTTGCCTTTGTCACATGATGAAGTAGTGCACGGTAAGGCCTCATTGATCAATAAAATGCCTGGAGACTATTGGCAACAATTTGCCAATTTAAGATCTATGTTTTCATACATGTATACTCATCCGGGGTCCAAGCTTTTATTCATGGGCAGTGAAATTGCTCAATACCATGAATGGAAATTTGACAGTAGTCTGGATTGGCATTTATTGAGTGATCACTCACATTTTGGTGTGCAGTCAGTCGTCAAAGAGTTAAACAGATTGTATGTTACTGAAAAAGCGCTTTATGAAAATCAATATCATAGTGAAGGATTTGAATGGATAGACGCAAATGATGCAGAATCTTCGGTGATATCCTATATCAGGAGAGCGGTAGACCCATTAGATTTTCTGGTGATTATTTGTAACCTAACTCCAGTGCCTAGGCGTCAATATCGATTAGGTAGCCCTGAATGTGCATCATATACCGAAATCTATAATTCGGATGCAACTAAATATTGGGGTAGTGGTGCTGTGAATGCAATGCCCATTCTCGTAAATTCTGATCCTAAACATTTCCGATCCCATTCTTTTGAAGTAAACCTTCCACCGC
>JAYSTG010000046.1:0-5764 GCA_043719965.1 Saprospiraceae bacterium
TTTGATGTCAAAGAAATCCTGGAAAAACATTATTTTAAGGATAATTTTCAAGATCGATATTATGTCATCAACTCTTACAAGGAATTGTTTGATGCGATACCGCTGATAGAACAAATAATTCAAAGGGCTCTTTTAACCATACCTCATGAAAAAAATATAAATGCCTCGCCTCTGGACTTGATATTAAGTTAACCACACATCTATTACTTTAATAAACACCCATTCGCAAATCTCATGAAATCATTTCTTCCAACAGATCTCGACAATAGAGCCCTCTACGGTTTTTTTACTTCGGCGATTATTCCCCGACCCATCGCTTTTGTGAGCACGATCGATGCCGAGGGCCGATCCAATCTCAGTCCGTTCAGTTATTTTAATATTGTAAGCACCCGACCCCCCATCCTTATCTTTTCGCCGGTGCGCAATGCCCGAAATGGCTTACAAAAAGATACCTATGAAAATATCAAAGAGGTAGCGGAGTGTGTGGTGCATCTGGTCGATTTCCCATTAGCCTCACAAATGAATATTACGAGTACTTCTTTTCCCAAAGGGATCAATGAATTTCAGGAAGCCGGACTGACAGAGCTGCAAAGTGATCTTGTAAGACCCAGTCGAGTCCAAGAAAGTCCACTTGCTTTTGAGTGTAAGGTCACACAAGTCGTAGAGTTGGGTACAGGCGGTGGCGCTGGCTGTTTGATCATCTGCGAGATTTTAAAAATACATGTAGATGAGTCCGTGCTAAATGAACAAGGCAAGGTGGATGCTTTAAAACTCGATGCTATCGGGCGACTTGGGGGCAACCAATATGTTCGGATTAACAAGGAAAATATATTTGAGTTGGCTAAGCCGGAGTGATCGTTATTTTAATTTCCTAATTATTTAGTAGAATCAATCCATATCGTCTTTTCCAAATTTGATTCTCCATCATTTTCCTGGAGTACACAGTGTACATATAGTGGGCCTTTTGAATATTGACTCATATTAAATAACTGCGGATAATTAAACGTATACCATGCTTTATTGCCGTAGGTAATGGTATCGACTTGCTGCAAGGTCCGACGAAAAAGACTACAGCTTGAATACCAATGAATGACGACGGGATATATAACTGGTTCATTCAAGATTGCTTTGACCATGGTAAAGTAGCCCGGTGTGGTAGATTTGGGATAGTCCAAAATAAACTTATCTGGTACCGCTTGAGTAGAGCCATCCCTCTGATCACTTATGGATTCTTTTAAACAAGCGAAGAAGAGTATGGACAAAGACATGATTAAAATACTTTTTGTTAAATGTGGTTTCATGGTAATTGGTTTGTTGGTACACGATCTTTGTTCTTTGGGGATTTACGTTCTCCGATTCAACTTTTTAGATTATTTATCGTCGTATTATTAATCTATAATGTAATAATCCCTTTTTTTGTCTCAAAAAAATTGGGCTAATGAGTAAATGGTTATTTTCGGTTAGCAATTGGGCTACGGGCCCGGGCTAACTATAATAAGAAGTAAGGGAAATTACTTATGATGCTTCAAGCTATTCGCTTCGGCATTATATTGGATGGAGTAGATGATGGTGAGCACGATATCTATTTTCACCAAAGTAATGCGCAATCGATTCTGGTCTTTTTTGTTGCCTTTGAAGAATAGCTGAAGCCTTTCGAGGAGATGCTCTTTAGATATTCAATGAGGTGAGTTCTTTTTTTCTAATTCTTCCATAAGGGTTCGTTTTGCCAGTTGTTCAAAAATCCAATCTTGTATATGGGTAAATCAGGATTACTATGGATTAAATCTAAAAGCTTCGTTTTAATATGATGCCTTGGTGTGATGACATTACATAAGTAGATCATGGCAATGATGATAGGGAAAATCTTTTTTTCTTGTACAGGTGTCAATGCATTTTGCAACCATGTAAATTTTGGATTGGCAATTTTCATTGGCGTTCTTACCATATTTCTACTCCACACTTTTTATTTGCCATAACCCTTTAAAAAGAATGACCCGCCTGCAGATCTTACGGTATGCAGGACGGGTACTGTTATCTTAAAAATGGGTCACCAAGTGTGCATCGTTGAGAGGCAAGGCAACCGCGTTAACTTTATATACTGAAGTATGAAATAATCTAGTAAAAGACACACCCTGGGACGCTGAGCTGACGGGTAGCGTAGTGTGTACTGTCGAGTGCAAAGATCTGTTCATTTCATTACAGGAGCAAGTCGCTTAACTAAATATAAATGTTTTTAACGGATTTATTTCTTACCCAGTTTTGATCCTGACTCGCTTTTTCCAAAAATGTTCACTCTATTAAAAAGTTTTCTAGCCAATATATTAGCCTTTTTATAGATTTTATCGTATATTTAGCCAATATATTACCCAAAATGTATTCCCTTCAAAAAATACCATCAGATGTTTTAGCTGAAACTTGTGCTAAACTAAAGACCCTACGCAAACAAGTCGGCTATTCTCAATCAGAACTTGCTGTAAGATCAGGCGTTTCTCTAGGAAGTCTTAAACGATTTGAGCGTACGGGTCAGATATCCTTTGTCTCGTTATTAAAGTTGGCCCATGTGCTCAACCGATTAGATGGCTTTGATCACATCTTTTTACCCCAAAAAGATACGCGCCACCTTGAGAAATTATTTAGTACCCACGGATGAAACGAATAGATCTTCACACTCTCTCACAAATTGGAAAAATCAAAGTTTCCTTACAGTTTGGCGAAAAAATAATAGCAGTAGGAGAGCTCGTCAGAGATCGCGTCGATATCTATTTCAAATATTTTCAAACCTTTATTGATCTGGGTCTTGAAATCTCACCCTTTAAATTACCATTAACCTCTGCGATTCAAAAAGTAGAAACTCAAATTTTCGATGGGGTTTATGGCGTATTCAACGATTCTCTGCCCGATGGTTGGGGAAGACTTTTGATGGATAGGAAAATAATTTCATCCGGATTAAATCTTGCGGACATCAACCCGCTGCACCGATTGGCCATTACGGGGGTATCTGGACCTGGAGCCCTGATCTATCAACCTATGATGGAACAAGATGTGGACTTCGTGCCCCTTTTTGATCTAGATGATTATGCGGTTGAAATTCAAAAAATTTTGATTGATCAACCATCCATTTATTTAGATCAGCTGTTCCTGTTGTGCGGAAGCTCAGGTGGAGCGAGGCCTAAAATAAATATAGGGTATGATGCCTCCCTGGATAAAATACATTATGGTCCGCAGGATCTACCTTCAAAATTCGAACCCTGGATTATAAAATTTTCATCCGCGCAGGATCATGATGATTTGGCAAAAATAGAGTATGCTTATTATCTGATGGCACTAGATGCTGGTCTGATTATGAGCCCGTGTCGGTTATTCAAAAGTGAATCCGGTACATATTATTTTGGAACGAAACGGTTTGATCGGGACGGAAAAAAAAGGTTGCACATGCATTCTGCCGCAGGATTATTACATGACAATTTTAGATTAAGTATGTTGGATTATGGTCATTTGATGGATGCAACTTTTAGATTAGAAAAAAGTGTCGCTGCGTATGAAAAAATATTACGACTAGCCGCATTCAATGTATACAGTCACAATCTGGATGATCATAGCAAAAATGTCGCGTTTCTGATGAATGACGAAGGGGAGTGGCAACTTTCACCTTCTTATGATCTCACTTTTTCTTATTCTACCTACGGACACCACAGCACGATGGTGGCTGGAGAAAGCAAAAACCCGGGCAAAGAACATCTCAACAAACTAGCTACTCACTTTGGTGTACATGGTCTAGCTCAGATTATGGATAGGGTAAAGTCCGTCCTAGCTCGATGGAGTATCTATGCGGATCAAGCCATGATCGGCAATCACACTAGAGATGAAATCAGCAAAGTTTTAAAACTCAAAAATTCGATGTGATATACGATTCACTGGGCATAGTCTGGCTATCGGACCTTTTTCTCCGGCCCAGACTTTTATCATGCCCAAGACTCCTGTTTTTTTATTCCTCTAGGATACGGGTCTTTTCAAAATTATCTCCCCAGATCAGCCCGCTTTCGATTTTTCACCAAAATCAGTGTATGTTAGAGCTATAAATCATTCTAGCGTATGAACTCGTGGAGCATAAAACAAATCCTGACCGTGATTCTGGGCCTTTTGACCGTCGTGGTGGTGACCCACAGTATCCACTTGCTCAGTCCGGGCTTTTTACACCCCGGCTTTCTGACCAGCCTGAGGTGGATGACTCTATTGGCTTTGATCGCTTATGGCATCAAAAAACAAAACCTAACCACCTGGATCTTTTTGTCCATGGTGATCGGTGCGGAGATAGGCCATGACTGGCCGACTGTAGGGGCTAATCTTAAAGTCATCAGCGATATTTTTTTGAGGATGATCAAGACCATCATAGCGCCGCTATTGTTTTCAACGCTGGTAGTTGGTATCGCCGGGCACGCCGATATGAAGCAGGTCGGCCGTATGGGCTGGAAGTCTTTGGTTTATTTTGAGATCGTGACTACGATCGCCTTGATCATCGGATTGATCGCGATCAACATCAGCAAAGCGGGTGTCGGTATCGACCTTACCGGAGCAGATGCTGCTCCACAAGTCGAAATAGCTAAACAATCCTGGCAACAAATCGTATTACATTCTTTTCCTGAAAATATAGCCAAAGCCGTCGCCGAAGGCCAGGTATTGCAAATCGTAGTCTTCAGTGTGCTCTTTGGACTAGGGCTATCGATGGTCAAAAACTCCAAAGCCAAAGAGACGATGCTCTCCTGGTGCGAAAGTCTGTCGGAGGTGATGTTTAAATTCACTAATCTGGTGATGTATCTGGCTCCTTTTGCTGTAGGTGCCGCGCTAGCCTATACGATTGGCAAGATGGGATTTGATATCTTAAGAAACCTGTTTTTATTATTGGCTACCTTATACGCTGCGCTGGCGGTATTGATTTTTGGCGTGTTTCTGCCTATTGCGTTGTACATTAAATTGCCCATCAAAAAATTTCTTACTGCAATCTCCGAACCCGTGTTATTAGCATTTGCCACGGCAAGTTCAGAGGCAGCTCTACCTCATGCGATGAAAGCGTTGGAAGGTTATGGTATACCGCGCAAAATTGTATCCTTTGTATTGCCTACCGGATTTAGTTTTAATCTCGATGGTAGTACCTTATATCTCAGCCTTGCCTTGGTATTCGTAGCTCAGGCCGCCAAAATAGATCTCACAGTCGGGGAACAGATCGTGATGATGTTGACGCTGATGCTTTCCAGCAAGGGAGTGGCCGGGGTAGCCCGGGCATCGCTGGTCATCCTGATGGGTACGGCGGTCTCATTTAACTTACCGACCGAACCTATTTTTATCATACTCGGTATAGATGCTTTGATGGATATGGGTCGTACCGCGACTAACCTTATGGGTAACTGTCTAGCTACGGCCGTGGTCGCTAAATGGGAAGGGGAGTCGGTGGCGGGTCATTGATTTATCCTTTTTGCTAGCCACCTTTGATAATTCCTTACATCACCCGATACCAAGTCTGGGTCCTGTATATACCCGACCAATGTTTGCCCCGTACTTTTAATTCATTGGGTTTGCCGGGTTCTATCCAGACACTACAGCCATAATCATTGCCCGTGACCGGATCAAAGATGCGGCCGCCGTTATATTGTTCTTCGTTTTTAGCCAATGCTTCGATGACGACCATACCCATGAGCGGTTTGTCTTTGCGATCGCCTTTACATCGGTCACACGTTTTATCTTCGGGATCTTTGAGCAGTTTGGTGAT